>DASZWV010000516.1:0-1702 GCA_035546115.1 Phycisphaerales bacterium | reverse complement strand
TCACAGGACGAGAGTTGCTGGCAAGCCGTCGGACGTGCCGGCGGGCGGGCGGCGGGCGATCCCGATAGCCGGATGGCTCCCGCCACGATGTTTCGCACAGCGTGTCCGGATATCGAACATTTGCAATCGAGTGCAATGCCTGTATTCTGCGACCCGCCAACGACCGCCGCAGCATGGCGCGCTGTCCGTTTTGGACAGTCATCTTCCTTGATGCGGGAAGGACGGACTGATACCAACATGCCCGGTTCCGTTGCCCGCGCGAGGAACGATCGCGCGTTCCGGCGGCCGGACGGTGAGGAAGCCCCGAGGTTTTGAGAGATGGCTAAGAAGACGAACGGCGGATCGACGTCGAGCGGACGGCCGACGCCTGCCAATGACGACATTGGTGAGGGGAAGCGGCTGGAGTTGTACCGGCTTCAGCAGATCATCCGGCAGGGAGAGCAGCGGGCGTATGATCTGTTCCTGCAGAACCTGGTGAAGGGGACGAGCCATTTGTCGCTGGGGCAGGAGGCGATCGCGGCGGGGTTTGCGGGGGCGATGCGGAAGGGCGACCTGTCGTTCTGCACGTATCGCGGCCATGCCCATACGCTGGCCCGGGGGGTGCCTTACGAGGAGGTGCTGGGCGAACTGATGCAGCGCGACAACGGGCTCTTGCGCGGCAAGGGGGGCTCGATGCACCTGACCTCGGTGGATCACGGGGTGATGGGCTCCTATGCGATCATCGGGGCGCATCTGCCGATCGCCTGCGGGGCGGCGTGGCGGGCCCAGTACAAGGGGTCGAAGGATGTGGCGGTGTGCTTCTTCGGCGACGGGACGACCAATATCGGGGCTTTCCACGAGGCGCTGAACTTCGCGGTGATCTGGAAGCTGCCGGTGGTGTTTGTGTGCGAGAACAACCTTTACATGGAATACACGCCCATCGGCGACGTGACGGCGGTGGAGCATCCGGCGGCGGACCGGGCGGCGGCCTATGGCCTGGAGCGGATCGTCATCGACGGCAACGACGCCGACGTCGTCTACCGGACGGCACAGGCGGCCTATGACAAGGCGCGGAGCGGCGGCGGCCCGAGCCTGATCGAATGCATGACCTATCGGCACAGCGGCCATTCGCGGGCGGACCCGGCCAAGTACCGGCCGCCGGGGGAGCTGGAGCGGTGGAAGGAGCACGACCCGATCAAGGTCTATCGCGAGCGGCTGCAGCAGTTCGGGGTGTCGGAGGCGGCGATCGCGGGGATCGAGGAAGAGGTGAAGAAGCTGGTGGACGATGCGACGGAGCGCTGCAAGGCGTCGCCGCCGCCGCCGGCGGAGATCCTGACGACGGACGTCTATGCGGATGGAGGCTGGGCATGGCGGAACTGACCTATCGCGACGCGGTGGCGCGCGGCATCGCCCAGGAGATGGCCCGGGACGAGGACGTGGTGTTCCTGGGCGAGGACGTTGCCAAGGCGGGGGGCGTGTTCAAGGCGACGGTCGGGCTCTACGACCAGTTCGGGCCGCTCCGGGTGCGCGACACGCCGATCTCGGAGCAGGCGATCCTGGGGGCGGCGATGGGGGCGGCGATGACCGGCCTGAAGCCGATCGCCGAGATCATGTTCTCCGACTTTATCGCGGTGTGTTTCGATTGCATCGCCAACGAATTCCCCAAGAGCCGCTACATGACCAATGGGCAGGTAAAAGTCCCGCTGGTCGTGCGCACCGGCAA
>DASZWV010000515.1:0-3540 GCA_035546115.1 Phycisphaerales bacterium | reverse complement strand
CCTCGACGAGCAGCAGGGTGGGGACGATGATCCGCGCACGGGTTGAGATGAGATGGTCAAGGAAGGCGCGACTCGGTGCGCTTCCTGGCTCCGAGGGAGAGTCCGCGCAGATCCAGACGCTCGCGTCGACCGTCCACATCTCTTAGCGCCTGGACTGGGTGAGTGTTTCCGTGACCGACGGGGCGCCCGGCACGGAGGTCGCCGCGAGTTTCCTACCAATCTCTCGAAAACGGCGCCAGGCTTCGTCGATTGAATCCTGGGATGGAGGCGAGCCGGGGCTCTCCACCAGAGGCTTCAGGTATGCGAGAAGGCGAACGCGGTCCGCCTGCGGCAGCGCATCGACAAGATCCTCAAGTTCGCGATTGGAGAGGCACATGAGCGATTATACGACGGCTCCGGGGCAGGGCGGTTACGCCGCGGCCGCGGGGACCTGCACGCCGTCGCCGACCTTGACCTCGACGCGCTGGATCTCGGCGCCGAGCGAGCGGAGGCGGGTCTCCATCTGCTCGTAGCCGCGATCGAGGTGGTAGACGCGGTGGACGACGGTGACGCCCTCGGCGGCGAGGCCGGCGAGGACGAGGGCGGCGCTGGCGCGCAGGTCGCTGGCCATGACGGGGGCGCCGATGAGCTTGCGGACGCCGGTGACGACGGCGGTGGCGGACTGGCGCATGATCTTGGCGCCCATGCGGCTGAGCTCGGGGACGTGCATGAAGCGCTCGGGGTAGATGCGCTCGGTGATCATGGAGTTGCCGTCGGCGAGCGTCAGCAGGGCCATGAACTGGGCCTGCAGGTCGGTGGGGAAGCCGGGGTGGGGCTGGGTGGTGATCTCGACGGGTCGGAGCAGGCGCGAGCAGGTGATGCGGGCGGTGCAGCGCATCGGGTCCTTGCCGTCGAGGACGACGACGTTGACGCCGATCTTTCCGAGGGTGTCGATGGCGGCCATGAGGGCGTCGACGGGGCAGTTCTCGAGGGTGATGTCGCCGTTGGTGATGGCCGCGGCGCACATGTAGGTGCCGGCCTCGATGCGGTCGGGGATGACGCGGTGCTCGACGCCGGAGAGGGACTCGACGCCGTCGATGATGATGCGTGGGGAACCGGCGCCGCGGATCTGGGCGCCCATGGCGTTGAGCATGCGGGCGAGGTCGACGATCTCGGGCTCGCAGGCGGCGCACTCGATGACGGTCTGGCCGTCGGCCAGGGCGGCGGCGGACATGACGTTGGCGGTGCCGAGGACGGTGGAGCCGAAGGGGCCGCCGAGGAAGACGCGATTGCCCTTGAGGCGGCCACCTTTACCGCCCGGGACGCGGGCGACGATGTCGCCCTGGTGGAGGGTGATCTCGGCGCCGAGGGCCTCCAGGCCGCGGAGATGGAGGTCGACGGGGCGGTCGCCGATGGCGCACCCGCCGGGCATGGAGACGCGAGCGAAGCCGCGGCGGGCGAGCATGGGTCCGAGAACACAGATGGATGCCCGCATGGTGCGGACGACGTCGTAGCGGGCGTGGCTGAGGCTCTCATCCTCGGGGTGGATGAGCATGGTTCCGCCGGGGACGGCGGCGTCTTCGGGGGGCGTGAAATCGACCTTGCAGCCGAGCTCGAGGAGCAGCCGGCGCATGTTGTCGATGTCGGCGAGGTCGGCGACGTCGGTGAGGTGGACGGGCTGGTCCGTGAGGAGCGCCGCGGCCATGAGTGGGAGTGCGGCGTTCTTGGAGCCCTTGACGCTCAGGCTTCCGCACAGGCGGTTCCCTCCGCTGATGACGAACTGATGCACAGTCACTCCTCCGTGAGTCGACGCGGATGCTACCGCGGGGGTGGCGATGGGTGGTGAAAGACGGACGTGCGAGGGGGGCAAAGGATCGGCCGCTGTCGGTTGCGGCCTGCAGGTTTATCGGCAACGGCGGAGCAACCGGCACAGGCGATTCTGTCGCAAGGCGGGGAACGCCGAAAGGCTGGGCTTTTGCGGGGGGCAATTGGAAATCCAAGGGGCACGCGAGCGGCCGGACGGTTGGGAATGGGTCGGGAGCCGTCGGACGCGGAGCACGAGCGAACAAGGAGCACCAAATGAAGAAGCGTTCCAACAACGGTCTGCTGCTTTCCGCCGCCGGGATCGCCATCGCGGCCGGCGTGTACGACTTTGCGACGTGCAACTCGGCGCGAGCGGACGTGTCGGGGGCGTCGGACGGACTGCCGCCGACGATGACGTTCAACGCGGTGATCCGTGACTTCAAGTCGGCGGGAGAGCGGGGCGGGCATCCGGATTTCGAGGCGTTCTCGGGATCGGACGCGAGCGTGGGGCTGATCCAGGACACGCTGGATTCGGACGGGAAGCCGGTGTTTCTGAGCAACTACGGGAAGTCCGGGTGCGCGGGGTTCACGAACTCGGCCGGGCAGCGGATCATGCCGAGCATGGCGGACGCGTCGAAGGGGGACAAGGTCGGGACGCTGGCGGCGAACACGTCGAAGCAGCTGACCTCGAGCGCGGCGTTCTCGCAGTGGTATCGGGACGTGGCGGGCGTGAACGTGTCGAAGGTGATCCCGATCGTGCTGAACCGCGTCGCGGGGACGAACCGGTACGTGTTCGACTCGGCGACGGACGAGCCGTACAAGACGCGGGGCGGGTTCTTCCCGATCAACGGGGAGTTGTACGGGAACTACTCGACGACGGGGAAGAACTTCCACTTCACGACGGAGGTGTCGGCGAAGTTCGTGTACTCGAAGGCGGACAACGCGGTGTTCACGTTCACGGGGGACGACGACCTGTGGGTGTTCATCAACAACAAGCTCGTGATGGACCTGGGGGGGCTGCACGCGAAGAAGGACCAGACGCTGGAGATCAACCGCGTCGCGGGGCTGGAGGAGGGCAAGTCGTACGACCTGAAGATCTTCCACGCGGAGCGGCACACGACGGAGTCGAACTTCCGGATCGAGACGACGCTGCGGCTGGCGCCGGTGCAGCTGCCGACGACGACGTGCATCTTCGACTGATCGTGGATCCTGCGACTCCTTGATTCGAACCACAGAGCAACCACCGCACCTCGCCCGGCCCCGCGGCCGGGCGACGTGTTTTCCGGGCGCGCCGGGCGCGGGCGTGCGAGATCGGACATCGGGAAGAGGCGGCGCAGGCGGAGGGGACGGAACGGCGGGCGCGGCCGGAACAACCGGCGCCGCCCGCACGGCGGCGCGTCGCGTCGAGCGGATTGCTGGCGGCGGGCCGGCGCGGTTGGCAGAATGATGGTTGAGTGTTTCGCACGCCGGCTCGTTGTTTCGGCGGGCGAGGAGGGGCGCAGGAAGCGCCGCTTCGGAGCGCGGGAGGCGCAGGAACAATCGGCCCGTTGCACCAGGAAGGCGCGGCGGGCCAAAGCGGGGAACGGATCATGAGCAGCAAGCAACTGGCCCTTCGAGTCCTTTCCGTCGGTGGAGCGATGGCGGTGCTGATCGTCGCCGGCGGGGCGGCGTGGCGTGCCAGCGGGACGGCCGCGCACTCGACCGGTGATCCGTACGCGGACCTGCCGGCGACGATGACGCTGACGGGCGTGTGCCGCG
>DASZWV010000514.1:0-3136 GCA_035546115.1 Phycisphaerales bacterium | reverse complement strand
CTGTACACGATCCCGGCGAACGCGGCGCAGGGCTTCCGGACCATTTCGTTCACGGCGAGCGATGCGCAGGGCGGCACGGCGACCTCCTCGCTGGTGCTGGCGATCGGGACGTGCACGGACTCGGGCGCCCCGGTGGTGATCAGCAAGCTCTTCGGCGGCGGGGCGCACTACGACTACGTGCCCAACATGGACTTCGCGGAGATCTACAACCGATCGAGCGCTCCGATGGACCTGACCGGGTGGAACGTGCAGTACCAGGACTCGGACAACGACTTCTCGGCGGCCAAGTCGATCGCGCTGAGCGGGATCATCGGGCCGGGCGAGCGCCGGCTGGTGGCGCCGCAGCCGGTGCCGGGGATCGGGCTGCCGATCCCGACGCCGGACTTTGCGGCCGCGCTGCCCGGGTTCGGGTTCGACAACCACTTCGGGCGACTGGCCCTGGTGAAGCCGATCCCGCCGGCGACGACGGCGGAGACGCTGGTGGCGACGGGCGCGGGCTCGGGCGTGCTCGATGGCCGCGGCGTGGTGGACCTGGTCGGGTACGGCTCGGCGGATCCGACGTACGAGGGCGTATCGCCGACGGATACGCTCTCGAACGGGACGTGGCTGCAGCGCAAGAACAACGGCAACCAGGACTACAACCAGAACCTGCTGGACTTTGATGTGGCGTTCATCCTGGCGTTCCCCTCGACGACGCGGACGCTGACGGTGAGCAAGGTGACCCCCGGCGCCAGCTCGGGGACCGTGGCGAGCGACTTCATGGAGATCAACTGCGGCTCGACGTGCTCGGCCGTGCTGGACCGGGACTCGATGGTGAACCTGACGGCGACGCCGGGCCCGCACTCGAAGTTCCGCGGGTGGTCGGGCGCGTGCACGGGCACGGGCGCGTGCTTCGTGACGATGACCGACTCGGTGACGGTGACGGCGACGTTCGGGTGCGCCGCCGACTACAACAACGACGGGGTCATCGCCGTGCAGGACATCTTCGACTTCCTGAATGGGTGGTTCGCGGGGAACCCGTCGGCCGACTTCAACGGCGGCGGGCTGAGCGTGCAGGACATCTTTGACTTCCTGAACGCGTGGTTCGCGGGTTGCTGAACCTGAGGAGTGGTTGCTGGTGAACCCTCGCGGCCCCCGGCGTTTGTCGGGGGTCGCTTTCTTCTTGGGAGCGCGCGGCGGCTCGGATCACTTGCCGGGGATGCTTGCCGCCTTGAAATACGGCGATGGGTCGACGGTTTTTTCGCCGGAGGAGGGGGTCTTCATCGGATCGGTCTGTGTCCAGCCTTCGGACTCGGCTTGCTCTCGGAGGGCATCGATGAGGCCCTGAGGGATCGATCGCGTGGCGATGACCTGCGCGGCCTGGTCGGCGCTCAGACGGGCCAGGATGTGTGTGGAGCCGGGGCCGAGCGATTTGACCGGGTCGGGTGTGCCGGCGATGACGGCCGCGGATGGGATGGAGAATTCGAACTCGTTTGCGCGGCTGACGACGATTCGCGGTTCGCCGGCGCGAGCGTCCGGAAGGAACTGCACGATGGTGCCCACGGCGCTCGAACCGGGGTCGGGGAGCCACCAGCCGTCGCTGATTGGTCGGATGCAGTTACCTGGGCTCCCAGTTCGCCAGACATACGTGCCGATCATGCTGGCGTCCTTGAGCGCCCAGCCGGTGGGTCGCGCGTTGAGGAACCGGGTGGCGGGGATGACCGTCGTGACGAGGTCGTACACGACGGGACAAAGGGCGACGAGCAGGCTGAGCGTAAAGAGGGGCCAACGGGCCTTGGCGAAAACTCCGAGAACGATGGGAGACCCGGAGCGGGGACGGGCCGCGGGGTCGAACTGTTTGCCGCACTCCGAGCAGACACGCGCATCCGGCACGCCCAGGTCGTAACCGCAGGCCCAGCAGATGGCGCCGGTCTGGGTGAGGACGCGGCGGCCGATCAGGTGCTCGACGCCGAACCCAAACGCGAAACAGGCGCAGACGGCGCCTGAAACGATCGCTCCGTAGATCGCGGCGACCATCAGAATCGAGAGCCACAGAAAGACGCCCTGCGACTGGCTCTGTTCAAAGAGCAAAATCTGGGGATGCTCGGCGATGACGACCGCGAAGATGCCCGCGCTCACGCACGGGCCGTAGAACACGCCGCACAGGACGGTGCGCCAGAAGCGCGGATGGACTCGGGTGATGAGCATCGCGAACGCGATGGCCGGCGTGAGAAACAGCACCGCAACCAGCAAGGCCACGCGCAGGAAGCCGTACACGGAGGTCGGCCCGCGAAAGCCGAAGATCCGGTCGGACAGGACATCGATCAGCCACGCACCACCGAGGCCGTGGGCGAGTCCGATGGCCATGGAGAGGATGTGCAGGCCCCTGCGTGAGATGGGCGGAAGGACTCGGACTCGTTCGGAGGGCATGGCGCGTGCAAGATACTCGAAAACGCTCGTGGAACCAAGGGAGGATTCGATGCCCCTGCCGACCCCCGGGATTCTCAACTTTGCCCGACCGCGATCGATGGCTCCGCTACGCTGGTGGAATCATGGGCCAGACCGATCCACTCGCACGGGCCGTGCTGATCACGTGGCGACGCAATGCCGAGTATGGGGTGCGGCTTGTGGCGGATGTTGCGCCGGAGATGGTCACCGCCCAGCCGGTGCCGGGGCGGATGATGAACCATCCGGCGTGGGTGTTCAACCATCTGAACCTGTACGCGGGAATCGCCGTGAAGATGTGCCGCGGCGAGGGGTTTGAGGATCCGGCGGAGCACCCGCACGGGCAGAAGTCGGAGCCGCTGGCGCGGCTGGATGGGGATCCAAAGGTGATGGTGGCGACTTGGCGGACGCTGCACGAGGAGGGGGCGCGGGCGCTGGAGGCGGCGGGCGTGGAGCGGACGGGTGCGGAGAACCCGCTGGCGCGCTGGCGGACTTTGCATCCGACCGTGGGGGACATGCTGGTGACGCTCATGGTGAAGCACGAGTCGGCACACCTTGGGCAGCTCTCGGCGTGGCGGCGGGCGATGGGGATGTCGCGGGTGGCGGTGTGATGGGGATCTGGATTGCGGATGCGGAAAACCGGTCCACAGAGATCACAGAGGCAACACAGAGGACTCAGAGAAAGAGGCGGCGGAAAAGTGGGTGGCCGGGG
>DASZWV010000513.1:0-17805 GCA_035546115.1 Phycisphaerales bacterium | reverse complement strand
GCGCCGGTCGGTGGTGGGGGCGGGGTTGGGCACGAGTTCGCCCCGCAGGTGGTGTTCGGGCCACACCACAGGCCGTGGGCCGCGAGGCACGCCTGCAGGGTTGACACCGTGCAGGTGATCGCCCCGGCGCTGTCGCGCGTGCAGCACGCTCCGCTCCCGGTGGAGGGCTGGGCAAGCGCGCTGCCCGTACAACACACCAGCGCTCCGATGAGCAACGAAACACGATGTCGACGCACGTTCATTCTCGGAACTCCTTGTTCCCCATCCACGAGGTCGGCGGAAAGGCCGCGCTCTTCGCCGCACGACCATCGTGCGGCGAGCGGCCCTCTTCTTGCATTCCCAGCGCCCCGCGCGCTCCGGATCAACACGCCCGGCCCGCACGACGGAACACTCGAACGTTCCATGGCAAACGCTCGGCTGTTCCGGAAGAATGCTCGGTTTCTCTGAGATCAAACGCTTTGGCCAAAGATGGCCTTAATGTCCGCTATGTGAAGCATCCCTCACGTTGGCTTCACTCACGCGGAATGCGCGCCTCGGCAACAACATCCGGTTCCCGTTCGCCCGTCTTGTGAAAGCTCAGGCGCGCCCGGACGTACCTCTCCGGAGAGACCCGCAGGTCCGGCTCTTCGCCGTTCACGTGCATCTGGTGCAGGCGCCTCAGGAACGGCACGCACCACTGGCACCCCGTGCCCGCACCCAGGCACTCGCTGATGAGCGATGCCACCGGAGGGTCCTCGCGCTTGAGATACCCGCGGATCTTGCGGAGCGAGACGTGGAAGCACAGGCACACTTCGTCGTCGGGGTTCATCGCGTGTCGCACCGTCCGATCTGACTCTAGAAGTTCTGCACGAGCATCGAGTGCCCGACCTTGATCGCGGTCTGCACGCCCATCAGCAACTCCACCAGCTTGAGCGAGAACTCCATCGCCGTTCCCGGGCCGCGGCTGGTGACGATCTTCCCATCCACGCACACCGAGATGTCGCAGGCCTTGACCTCCGGCGAGAATCGCCGCTCCAGCCCAGGGAAGCACGTCGCGTGCTTGCCCTCCAGCAACCCCAGCGGCGCGAGCACCACCGCCGGCGAGGCGCAGATGGCCGCGATGATCTTTCCCGCCTCGTGGTGCCGCTTGATCAGCGCACTCACCGCGTCGGACCTGTGCAGGTTCTCCGCGCCCTTGCCCCCGCCGGGAATGATGATCGCATCGAACAGAATCTCTCCCAGGTCATCGATTGAGCAGTCCGCCCGGAGCGGAACATGGTGCCCGCCGATGGGGTCCAGCGGCCCAACGGCGGCGTAGGTCACATCGACCCCCGCACGGTTGAGCACGTCCCCGGGGGTGACGGCCTCGATCTCCTCCGTCCCCTCCGCGATCAGGACAACGGCGGTCTTGCTCATGGCGCCCTCCGTGATGCGTGATGCGAGAAGAATACCGTGAAGTATGAGCGCCCCGCAACCCCGGCACATGACGCCCGATGAGTTTCGCCGCCTCGGTCGCCAGGCCGTCGATTTCATCGCCGACTACTGGGAGCACGTTGAAAACATGCCCGTGCTCTGCCCCATGGCCCCCGGGGCGGTCGCCGCCGGGCTGCCCGAACGCCCCCCGGAGCAGGGTCAGTCCTGGGAGGGCGTCTTCCAGGATCTCACCCAAATCGTCCTCCCGGGCCTCACCCACTGGCAATCACCGAACTTCTTCGCGTACTTCCCCGCCAACGGCTCGTTCCCCGCGGTCATCGCCGACCTGATCTCCACCGGCCTCGGCGTGCAGGGCATGCTCTGGGCCACGAGCCCCGCCTGCACCGAGATGGAGACACGCATGCTCGACTGGCTCGTCGAGATGCTCGGCCTGCCTGCGGAGTTCCGCTCCGACCAGAGCGGTGGGGGGGTCATCCACTCCACGGCGAGCGAGGCCGTCCTCACCGCCCTGGTTGCCGCGCGCCATCGGCTCAGATCGCGGGAAGCCGGCGCACGCGGCGATGCCCCCCGCGAGTGCGTCTACGCATCCACCCAGGCCCACTCCTCGGTCGTCAAGGCCGCGATGATCGCCGGCCTCGCCGACGGCCCCGACGATCGCTCGCGCATCCGCCTCATTCCCACCGACCACCGCCATGCGATGCGTCCGGATCTGCTCGAACGCGCGATGCGAGCGGACGCCGCGGCCGGGCTTGCTCCCCTCATGGTCGTCGCGACCATCGGCACCACCGGGTCCACCGCCATCGATCCGGTCGATCGCATCGCCTCGGTCTGCGCGCCCCACGGGGCGTGGCTGCACGTGGATGCCGCCTTCGCCGGCTCCGCCCTGCTCTGCCCGGAGAACCGCTGGATGGCCCGCGGCGTCGAAGCCGCGGATTCCTTCTGTTTCAACCCGCACAAGTGGATGCTCACGAGCTTCGACTGCTCGTGCTTCTGGGTGCGCGACCGGGGCGCGCTCACCAGCGCGCTCTCGATCACCCCCGAGTACCTCCGCAACGCGGCATCCCAGAGCGGGCGCGTCATCGACTACCGCGACTGGCAGATCCCGCTCGGCCGTCGCTTCCGCGCGCTCAAGCTGTGGATGGTCATCCGGCACTACGGAGTCGACGGGCTGCGGGCCCACATCCGCGAGCATCTGCGCATCGCCGCACTCTTCGAGCGGTTGATTCTCGACGACGACCGCTTCGAGATCTGCGCCCCGCGCACCGTCAGCCTCGTCTGCTTCCGCCTGCATCCCCGCGCGGGAGAATCGCCCGAGCAGACCGACGCCCGCAACCGCCGCCTCATGGACGCCGCGAACGCCTCTGGAGATCTCTATCTCACCCACACCTCGCTCCCCACCGTGCACGACGACCAGACCGCCGGCCCGCCGCGCCTGGTCCTGCGCATGGCGATCGGTGCGACGCTCACCCGCGAAGAGCACGTCCGCGCCGCGTTCTCGAGGTTGAGCAATCTCGCGGAATGAAACAAGCACGCTCCCGGGCAACGCACGGGGCCCCTGGACGTATCACCATCACGGCCGGGGGCTACCGACCCGCGGCCGCATGGCCCGCCCTCCCCGGCCGTCTCCCCCAAAACACGCAGGGCCTGACCGCCCTTCTTCCTCGTGCCACCGATCCGCCGCAAGGCGGGTTCGTGGCCTTGCGCTCAGCAGCCCGCCAGCCACGCCGCGATGAAGTCGAGCAGATCCGCCGTGCTGGTCCCGCCGGACTGATTGAAGTCCGCACGCGGGTCGCCCGCGAACCAGGCGTTGATCATGTCGAAGATGTCCTGCGTGTCCACCACGTGGTCCTGGTTGAAGTCCGCCGGACAGATCGCCGCGTCGAGAGCGCGAATCGTCGCGCCCGCCCACGTCGAGAATCCCGGCGCCGACAGGTGGTACGGATCGCCGTTGAGCAGATAACCCCGTGCCGCGAACTCATCCGGCGTGCTCATCATCGTCCCCGCCATCGCGAACACCTGCGGGTCCGAGAGCGCGATGGTGCGGCCCGCCTGCTCCATGCCGAGTTGGCGCGTGACCTCCGGCCGCGGGTGATACGGGCCGAGCATGAAGAAAAGGTTCGACGCATCGCGCCCGGACTCGACCCACCAGCCGCGCAGGATGTTGATGATGCCCCGCAGGTTGTCCTCGTGCCCGGGCCCGGTCGAGGAATCGAGCCCCCCGATCGGCCCGAGGCTCGGCCCGTAGTCGTTGATGTCGTTGCCCCCGTGCATGATGTGCACCAGCAGCACCGTCGGGCCATTCTGCAGCCGTCCGATCTGCCTGAACCACTCGAACATCGCATCGTGGATCGGGTACGACTGCATCTCGCTCAGCGCAAACCGCGCCGACTTCCCGCCCTGCAGCCACAGAGGAGAGTACGAAACGCCGGTGGCGCGACCGACGTCCTCCACGCGCTGCCAGAGCAGGTTCAGCGGCCCGCTCGAGCCGAGCCCATCGATCGAGTCCGCCAGCGTGATCGAGATCCCGTTCGGCCCGCGCTGGCCGGGATCGATGTCCACCGCCAGATCGGCCAGCCCCGTCGCGCGCTCCGCCGTTGAGAATGGGCCCGCCGCCGCGTAGTTCATCGTCACGGCGTCCGGCCATGCCGGGTGCGCCGCGACGTAGATCGTCCCCTGCGACGCCGGTCCGAGCGAGAGAAACGTCAGGTGATACCGCAGCGAGGCGGCGATGTCGATCGGGCAGTCAGGCAGCAGCACGAGCCCGTAGCTGTACGAAGGGCCGAGCACGATCGCCGGCCCCAGATACGCGAACCCCCGTGGGAAGCTCGTCGTCGGGAACAGCAGCGGCAGAACCTCCGTGCGTGCCGCCGCGACGAACGGGCTCGTCTCCGCCGAGGCCTCGCCCGCGGTCACAGCGCCCCAGGCGCCCTCCGACATCGCCGGGTCCACCCGCGTGGCGTACATCCCAAACCGAGCGCCGAAGGCCCGGCCCATCTGATCCTCGTGCCCGGAGTGCGATGCGCCGAGACGGCCGTTGCTGTCGCCGATGAGGCAGATGTCCACGCGTCGGCTCGAGGCCAGTTCGAAGAACCGCCGCGCCGCGCCGACTCCCGTGACCGCGAATCGATTCGGATTGTCCACGGTGGGAATGGGCGGGTCGTTCTGCGGGGACTGCGCCGCGCCCATCAGAATGTGCACATGCTCCTGCGCGGCCGGCGACTGCGCCGAGGCCGCCGCCGCGCACATTCCGATAACAACGCCGGCGAGGATCGAGCGGGAACACATGGTTCGGACATTGTCGGCCTGCCGGACGGGGAATGCCAGTGAATTCCCTCTCGCCGGCAAGGGTTCCGCCGCGCCGCCATTACAGACGCCCGGGTGTGATGCGGCGGCCGCGAGGAAGACTCCTTCCGTCGTCCAAACGGCTCAGCCTGGGCACCCCGTAAACCACGAGTTGAGAAACTCAAAGATGTCCTGGACTTCCAGCGTCCCCGAATAGTCGAAGTCGGTGTTCACGTTCCCGGCGAACCAATCGTTGAGGAACGCGAAGATGTCGTCGACGCTCAGCACGTGGTCGCCGTTGTACTCCGCCGGACAGAGCGCCAGATCGATGGCACGAATCATCGTCGGCGCCCAGGCCTGGAATCCCTGGTACGAGAGGTGGTACGGATCGCCGTTGAGCAGGAACCCGCGCGTCGCGAACTCTTCGGGCGTGCTCAGCATGTTCCCCGCGACGGCGAACACCTGCGGATCACTCGCCGCGATGTTGCGCCACGCCTGCTCGAACGCGAGCTGGATCGGATTGTCGTCCCCCGGACGCGGGTGGTACGGACCGAGCTGGAAGTACAGGTTCGCGGGGTCGCGGCCGGATTGCACCCACCACGTGCGCAGCAGGTTGATGATCCCGCGGATGTTGTCCTCGTGCCCCGGCCCCGTGTTGGAGATCAGCCCTCCGATCGGTCCAAGGCTGGGGTTGGTGTCGATGATGTCGTTGCCCCCGTGCATGATGTGGATCAGCAGCACCGGCACATCGTTCTGCAGGCGGGTCACCTGCCGGAACCACTCCGTGATCGGGTCCTGCACGTCGCCCGTCAGCATGCTGTTGAGCGTGTAACGGGCCGAGCGTCCACCCTCTTCCCAAATGCCGCCGTACGCAACCCCGTGCGTGCGATCGGTGTTCTCGACGCGCTGCCAGAACAGCGCGAGCGGCCCGTGCGATCCAAGCCCGTCGCCGGTGTTCACGGGCGCAAAGTGGATGCCCATCGGTCGCTGGCCCGCGGGCACCGTGAGCGCAATGTCGAACAGCCCCGGCCCGTCTCCCTCGGTGCTGATGGTCGGCGTCACCGCGTAGTTGTGCCAGATGTTCCCCGGGTACGCCTCGCGCGCCGAGACATTCAGAAAGCCCCCCGTGCCCGGTCCAAAGCTCGCCTGAGTCAGGTGATATCGCAGGTTGGACGAGATGTCGATCGGATTGCCGACCTCCAGCGTGAGCCCCCAGTTGAAGTTCGAAGGGAGATCGGCCCCGGCCGCAAGCACGCCGCACGCCGAGGGAAAAGAAATACTCGGAAAGGCGTAGTTCGCAAAGCCCTCGGGCGGATCGCTCGTGAAATAGGAGTACAAGCCGCTCCACTGGCTGCACGTGTCGGCCCCCCACGCGGCGACCGATCCCCCCGGATCCACGCGCGTGGCGTACATGCCGAATCGCGCGCAGTAGGCCCGTCCCATCGCGTCCTCGTGGCCCGACGCCGCGGCGCCCACCCGCCCGTTGCTGTCCGCGATGAGCGCGATGTCGATCCGCCGCATCGTCGCCAGTTCGAACACCCTCCGCGCCGCCTCCACACCGCTGACCGCGTACCGATTCGGATGATCGATGGTGGGGACCACCGAACTGCCCAGAGGCTGTGCCCGCGCCAAAGCCGCAAGACCTCCGAGCATCACCGCCGTCGAGAGAACAAACATCAGGGAACGACCGTACATATTCACCCTTCCAGGAAAACCCGTTAACGGGTTTTCCATGGTACTTGGCGCTTCCTGAATGTGGGAATGAAAAAAGGCGAAAACCCGCACGGGTTTTCGCCATTGCATCAGGGATTTTTATGAACTGGACTGGTCAGGTACCAGCAGACTCGGTTTTTCCGCCTACTTCGGCGAGCGTTCAGGGCTCGCTCAGCCCTTGAAATGTGAAGCCTGCCGACTCATCAGCCGCGCCAGCAGGAACGCGAGCTCCAGGCTCTGCTCATAGTTCAAGCGCGGGTCGCACGGCGACTGGTAGTTCCGCGCCAAGTCCCCCTCGCCCAACCCCCGGGCCCCCCCGGTGCACTCGGTCACATCCTCGCCCGTCAGCTCGACGTGCACGCCGCCCAGGCGCGACCCACACGCTCGATGCACATCCCACGTCGCCTCGAGCTCCTCGGAGATCTCCGCGAACGAGCGCGTCTTGGTCCCGTTGGGCGTCGTCGATGAGTTCCCGTGCATCGGGTCGCACGACCACAGCACCGGCCCCGCGCCGGCGTCTTCCCGCACGGCGCGAACCAGCGCCGGCAGCTGCCGACGCACGTTCCCCGCGCCCAGCCGCGTGATGAGCACGATCTTCCCCGCCTCGCGCGACGGGTTCAGCACCCGCAGCAGCGACCCGACGTCATCCGGGCGCGTCCCCGCCCCGAGTTTGATCCCGATCGGGTTCCGGATGCCGCGGAAGTACTCCACGTGCGCTCCATCGAGCCCGCGCGTCCGGTCGCCCAGCCACGGCATGTGCGTGGAGAGGTTGTAATATCCCTCGCGCCGCGGCACCGTGCGCGTCTGCGCCGATTCGTACAGCAGGTTCAGCCCCTCGTGGCTCGTGAAGAACTCCACGCTGTGCAGCTGGTCGATGCTCCGCTCGCCGATCGCCTCCATGAAGCGAAGCCCCTCGGCCAGTCGCTCGGTCATCCGCCTGTACTCATCGCGCAGCTCCGCCGGCAGCCCGGCGTGCGACATGAACCCGAGATCCCAGTACTCCGGGTGATGGATGTCCGCGAAGCCGCCGTCCATGAGCGCGCGGATGAAGTTCAGCGTCATCGCCGCGTGCGTGTATCCCTCGAGCATCCGCGCCGGATCGGGTCGGCGCGCCTCGGGCGTGAACTCCGCCCGATTCACCAGGTCGCCGTAGTACGACGGGAGCGTCACCGGCTTGCCGTCCACCGTGCGCGTTTCCGTCGGGCTCGATCGCGGCTTGGCGTACTGGCCGGCGAACCTTCCCACCCGGATCACCGGCCGCTTCCCGGCGTACACCAGCACGACCGACATCTGCAAGAGAATCTTGAGCTTGTTGGTGATCGGCTCCGAGCGGCAGTCGTCGATCTGCTCGGCGCAATCGCCGCCCTGGAGCAGGAACCGCTTGCCCTCCTGCGCCTCGGCGATCTGCGTCTTGAGCCGCTCGATCTCCCAGCTCGTCACCAGCGGCGGAAGCACGCGGAGTTTCTGCACAACGTTTTCCACAGCCGCCCGATCGGGGTAGACAACCTGTTGGCTGTGCAGTTTCTGTCGCCAGGAGTCCGGCCCCCATTGTGGGGTTGAATCGCCTGCCCTCTGTTGGGTGGTATCCGGAGATGACTTGCTGATGCTGGGCACGTGGAAGCACTTCCTGCGGGGCGGCGATGGTAGAAGTCTCGGAAGAGTCATCGTCCCGCCAACGACCAATCGTCAACGAAATCGTGTGTATCGCTTATGACGTTCCGCGCGCCGTCCGATGCGGGATTTCGACCCTGGCGGTGTTCGCCAGCGGTCGATCGCCGGATCTCGCTCGCGGGGGCGTTTTTCGGCCGGAGAAGAGGCCGCAGCGTGCGGCGTGAGATCCTCAAGGCACCCGCACGACCAAGGGATTCAGATCATGATGACTCGCACGATGAAGAACAAGAAGCGGACGATGAAGGGCATGCGCAAGACGACCAAGCGCCGCACCTCCGGCAAGAAGCGCATGACGCGCAAGCCGATGAAGCGGACGACCACCCGCAAGACGGGGATGAAGCGCACGACCGCCCGGAACTGGGCCCGCAAGAACATGCGGAAGATGCGCCGCAACGCCTCCAAGCGCCGCACGATGAAGACCTACAAGACCTACTCCTTCTCGTCCTACCGGACATTCAAGCGCAAGGCCGCCTGATTTCCGATACACTCGAACACACTTCCGATTGGGCAGGGGAGAAGAGATCAACGACGAGCCGGGCCGCGTGCGAGAGCGTGGCCCGGCTTGTTTTTTGCCCCCGCCAGCCCCCCGTGCAGCTCGAGAAAGTGCTCCAGGCTCGCGCCGATGGTCATCGCGTCCAGCCGCTCGCGGGCCGAGGCCCCCATCCGGTCCCGCAGTTCCGGCGAGCCCAGCAGCGCAACGGCCCGCTCGCACCACAGGCTCTCCGCGTTGGTGATCGGCGGGAGCGGCAGCACGTACCCCGTCCGCTCGTGCTCCACGATCCCGCTCGGGCCTCCCCGATCCGACACGATCGCCGGCAGCCCGCTCGCGTGCGCCTCCATCACCGCCTGCCCCAGCGTGTCCGTCGCCGATGGAAACACGAACACATCGCTCGACGCGTAGATCGCCGAGAGCGCCGCCCCATCCCGGAAGCCGGCGAACACCGCATCCTGCCGCGCCAGCGTGCGCTCCAGCGCCCCGCGAAACGGCCCATCCCCGACGATCACCAGCTGCGCGTCGATCCCGCGCCGCTCGCATCCCGCGCGGATCCGCGGCCAGATCCTCGCGAGCATCGGCAGGTTCTTCTCCGTGCTCACGCGCCCCGCGTACAGCAGCTTGCGGCTCGACGGCCGAGCGCCCGGCAGCGTTCGCCAGATCTCCCCCAGCGCATCGCGAAATCGCGGGTGGAACGCGCCGGTGTCCATGCCCGGGCGCAGATCCGCCACGCTCCCCGCGCGGATCCCAAGCTCGCGCAGCGCCGGCACGAACGCCCGCGACCGCGCCAGCACCCGATCGAACGGCCGGTAGAACCACCGCATGTACGCGCCCGTGAGCCGCGTGAGCAGTTCGTCGTCCAGCAGATGGTCGATGTACGCGGGAAAGTCGGTGTGGTACGTGCCGACCAGCGGCAGGCCGCGCCGCATCGCGTACCGCCGTCCGATCAGCCCCACCGGCCCCGGCGTGGAGACGTGCACCACATCCGGCCGCGCCCGATCCGCCGCGGCGCGAATCGCCCCGGGCGATGGAATCGCCAGATCGATGTTCGCATACCCCGGCATCGGCGCCCGGAACACGGGCCGCACGTTGTGGACGTTCTCCGCGAGCGGACACCCGAGTCGCGTCGAGGTGATCACATGCAGGTTCGGCAGGTGCGCCGCCGCCGCACGGATGAACCGCGAGACACCGTTCACGTCGGCGAGCGTGTCGGTGAACAGAACCACGCGTGGCGAAGCAGCTCCCGAACCGGGCATGGCGTCTCTCTCACGGCGCGCCTCCCCAGAATCACCGCGAAGCATAAAGCACGCGTCGCCCGACGCGATCGCACCGCCCCAAAAACGAAAGCTCCCCGGCCGGGGAGGCACTCCGGCCGGGGACTTTCAACAATTCGATCAACGCTGGCCGTCGGAGCGACCCGGCCACAAGCCGGGAACGGCGACGCCGCAATCTACAGTGCGATTCAGATCGCCCCGTGTCGAGCCCACCGCCGATTCCGGGCGGAACTTGCGCGGCCGAATCGGACTGGCGCGACAACCCCGGTCGCCCACCCCGGAGGACCCGGTTTTTATCGGATCCGAACGCTCCGCCCGCCGAAGGGAGCCCGATCCGCGCCTCCTAGACTCCGCCCCATGCGCGGGCGAACAACACGCAATCCCTCGGCCGGCACTCGACACCTCGCGGTGTTTCCCGGCTCCTTCGACCCGGTGACCTTCGGCCACCTCGACGTGATCCGCCGCGGCCGGCGGCTCTTCGACGGCCTCATCGTCGCCGTCGGCCGCCACCCCGGCAAGGATCCGCTCTTCAGCCCCGAGGAGCGCGTCGAGATGCTCGAGGATCTCGTCGCCAGGATCGTCCGCGAAGAGCCCGCCGAGGCCGACGTCCGCGTCGAGGCCTTCGGCGGCCTCACCGTGGACTTCGCCCGCCAGGTCGGCGCGACCGTCCTCCTCCGCGGCATCCGCAACCTCTCCGACCTGCAGAGCGAGGTGCAGCAGGCGCTCACCAATCGCCAGGTCGCCGGCCTCGAGACGGCCTTCATCGTCGCCGGGCAGGACTTCGCGTACACCTCCAGCTCGCTCATCAAGCAGGTGACCGCGATGGGCAAGGACCTCAGCGCGCTGCGCACCATGGTCCCGCCCGAGGTCGTCCGCCGCCTCGCGCAGAAGAAGAAGCAGGGCCACCCCGCGCTCGAGCGGCTCGTCGACGGCACGGACGCCGGGCGGGAGGCCTGAAGGTGGAACTCCGCATCGTCTCCATCGGCACGCTCTCGGCCAACCCCTTCTGGGGCGAGAAGGGCGCCGCCCGCACCGGCCACGCCACCTGCACGCTCATCCGCGCCGGCAAGCGCACCATCGTCGTCGATCCCGGCCTTCCGCCGCAGGTCATCGCCGCGCGACTGCACGAACGCTCCGGCGTGCTTGCCAGGGACGTCACCCACGTGTTCCTGACGACCTTCAGGCCCGAGACCATGCGCGGCGTGCTCGCCTTCGACAAGGCCGCCTGGTGGATCTCGCAGGATGAGCGCGAGGGCGTCGGCGTGCCGCTGGTCGGCAGCCTGCAGAAGGCCGCGGCCGAGGGCGACGAAGAGCTCAAGCGCATCCTCGAGCAGGACGTCGCCGTGCTCCGCAGGTGCGAGCCCGCCCCCGACCGCCTCGCCGAGGGCGTCGATCTGTTCCCGCTCCCCGGCGTCACGCCCGGCTGCTGCGGCCTGCTGTGCACCACCCCGCGAACGACCACCCTCATCTGCGGCGATGCGATCCCCACCTCCGAGCACCTCGACCATGCGCAGGTGCTCCAGTCCGGCGCCGACGTCATGCGCGCCCGCGAGAGCTTCGGCGAGGCCATCGAGATCGCCGACTACCTCGTCCTCGGGCGCGACAACATCGTGCCCAACCCGGTCAAGCGGCCGTTCTAGCTCACCCCCACATGCCGATCACGCCCGGCCTCATGAACATCCGCATCACCATGCGAAGGTCCAGGTAGTTCGTCGTCCCGGTCTGCACCAGCCGGTCGTAGCTCAACAGCGCCGGGTCGATCGGGTCGGCCGCGAAGTCGAAGCGGATCGTGCCCGTCGCGCCGTGCATGTTCGACAGCTCGGCCCACTGCACGCCGCCGGACTCCTCGTACAGCGACCGGAGCGTCGCGGTGTGCCCCGCCGCCCGCGGGTCGGAGAGCTCGGCGCTCAGCAGATACCGGCCGTTGCCGAGATTCTGCACGCTCGCGGTCTGGGCAAAGTCGTCCTGCAGCATCGTCCGCATCTGGTCCAGCTCGCCCTTGCGGGCCTTGCCGGAGATGATCGTGCGCGCCAGCGACGTGAACCTGCGGATCTGCTCCGCGCTCGGGGCGTGCTCCCTCACCCCCAGCCGCATGCCCACCGACACCTTGCCGTGCCCATCCGCATCGCGCTCGACCGCCGCGCGGATCGGCCCCTCGTCCTGGGCCATCGGGCACATCATCGCGTTCAGCCCGTCGAAGAACCGGTCGTCCAGCCCGCCGATGTTCATGATCACGCCGTGCTGCGACATCGTCGCCAGCCCCGCCGCGATCGGGCTGGCCGCGCTCAGCTGCGTCGCCGTCCGATCGGACGTGTGCAGATACATCCACCCGCTCGCGGGCGTCAGCGCCCCCTCCGCGTCGATGCGCGCCCCCGACATGCCCTTGACCGAGTCGTCCGTCGTCACCGTGAACGTCGCGTACGCCGCCCCGAGATCTCCCTCGTGGCCGGGATTCTCCGGGTCCAGAACGCCCGGCTCGTCCAGCCGGTCCAGCGAGATCGCCCGCTTCAGCCGCAGATAGATCGTCCCGTCGATCGTCGTCCCCGCCGACGACACGTGGTCGAACCGGATGTTCATCCCGCCGAAGTCCTTCGCGCGAAGGCTCTTGATGATCGTCGACGCCTCGACGCGCGAGCTCCACGGCTGGATGAAGATCCCCACCGCCGCCGCCACGCACGCCGCGGCGGCCGTCAGCATCGTGACCCAGCGCGGCCGCCGCCACGCGTGCGGGGAGTGGGGGGGGCGCGCCGGAGCGGCGCCCTCCGACTCCGCAAGCCTGAGCGCGGGCGCCGCTGCCGCCCCGCTCGTCCGCCACGCCCGAAGCTCGTCCGCGCTCGGCGCGGGCACCATCCCGGTGCGCGCGCCGAGGGCGTGCAGATTGGCGTCGAGCATCGCGTCGCTCTCGTCACGCCGCGGCGGAGGAATGTCGTGTTGATTCATCTCGGACATGGCACGGACTCCTGCGTTCCAACCCTCTCGATGACTTCCTTCCTCGTCATTCCGTCTCCTTCAGCGCTTCCCGGAGCAGTTGCCTCGCCCGGTACAGCCGTCCCTCGATCGCCCGCGCCGACATGCCGAGCCTCTTGGCAAGGTCCACCTGCTGCGCGCCCTCGAAGTAGTGGGCGAAGATCAGGTCCTGGTCGCTCTGCGACAGCCGCGTGATGGCCCGCAGCAGCAGGTCCTGCGTCTCACGCTTCCCGAGCTCCTCCTCGGGCAGCCGCTCACGCGTCATCCGCTCGGCCAGGCCCGGGCCGGTCAATCCCTCATCCATCGCCACGTGCGGCGGCCGGGCCCCGACGCGCCGCCAGTGCGTGTTCAGAATGTTGCGGGCAACCCCGCGAAGCCAGAACTCGATCTCGTTCTCGGGCACGCGCGACGCATTCCGCACCGCCGCCGCCCACAACTGCTGCATCAGATCCGCCGCCAGATGCTCATCCCGGCTCACCCGGGAGTAGAAGAAGCGATACAGCGACGGCCCCAGCCGGTCGTACGCCGCGCTCAGGTCGGGCCCGCCCGAAGAGGCGCCCTGCGCCGGAGTGGCCGAAACCGAGGGCGGGCGCGCAAAATGGGCATTGGTGTCCACCGCGCGCAGCGTAGGGGCACAGAAGGCCAGCCCTTGGGACATCGAAGGTTGCTCCGGTGTGCTTGGCATGTGAATCGCGCCCGCCGCAACGACCCCACGAAACCACCGTGGATCGGCCGGCCGATCCGTGCGGCATCGGGTAGGGTCGCGCCGCTACTTCTTCAGCCCGTACTTCTCCCGATACCGCTGCTCCAGCACCCTTTGCTTGTTGCTCAGGTCCACCTCGCGCCCGTCCAGGAACGCGCCCGTCACGTTCGTCGTCGTGTCCAGGATGTCCCCATCCGCGATGATGAGCGTCGCGCTCTTGTCGAGCGCGATCGATCCGTACCGGTCCGCGATGCCCAGGATCTCGGCCGCCGAGAGCGTGATCGCCCGCAAGCCCGCCTCGTGGTCCAGCCCGTACGCCACGGCCATCCCCGCCACGGGCGCGAGGTTCCGCTCGTGCGCCGTCTCCTCGCCGCTCGCCAGGCACCACTTCACGCCCGCCGCCTCGAGCCGCGCCGGGAGCGTGAACGCATCGTCGTACGGCGAATCATCCCGCCTGGGAAACTTGTACGTCCCATCCACGATCACGCTCACGTCGTGCCGCTTGAGCAGGTCTGCGCACATCGGTGCATCCCGCCCGCCCACGATCGTGCACCTCAGCCCATGCTTCGCGCACATCATCACCGCCTGCTGGATCTGGTCGTACTCCTGCGCATCGACGAACACCCGCTTCTGCGCGTCGGCCGCCTGGCCGGTGGCGCCCGCGAAGATCCCCGCCATCGCGTCGAAGCGGATGTCCGCCGAAGGCTGCTTCCCCGCCGCCTTGGCCGCGGCGTACGCCCTCGCGCCCGACACCATCTCCTCGATGGTCCGCAGGTTCCTGTCGATGTCCTTCCGCTGCTCATCCTCGGACTTGTTCATCCACCACGCGTTGATCACGCGCGTCATCGGCCAGTTGATCACCAGCCCGGCGTCGTCGCGTACGGTCATGTCCGGCACCGTCCACCCGTCGAGCCGGATCACGCCGATGCGCCCGGGGATCGGCCCGCCCGTGGGAAACACGCCCGCGATCATCTCGCCCGCCGATCGCGTCACGGGCAGCAGCGTCGAATCCGGGTTCACCGCCGTGATCGCCCGCACCTCCGGCGTGATGCCGCCGGTCTCCGAAAGGTCGTTGCTCGCGCGAACCGCCTGCATCTCCGTCAGTCCAAGCTGCGTGCGCGCCCCGATCAGGCCGGGGTACACGTGCATCCCCTTGGCGTCGATCACCCGCCAGTTGCCTCCTTCCCATTGGGTTGAAGTCGTCGGCCCGACCGTCCCCAGCCCATTGATCTTGCCATCCGTGAACAGAACGAACCCGTTCTCGATCGCCTTCTCGCCGATCGGATGGATCGTCGCGTTGATGATCGCCACGGGCCTGCCCTGAGGCTTGCTTCGCGGCGTGAGGTCCTGGGCCTGTGCCCGCTCACCACAGAGAACACCGAGAGCACAGAGAAAGCCAGAAAGAACGCGTTTGAGACTGGTCATTGATGTCATCCTTGGCGGGCCCTCGCCCATCGCTGTCTCGGTGCTCTCGGTGCTCTCTGTGGTGAACGCCAGACTCAGTTCCCAAAGCACCCGCAATCCCCTGCCGTGTGGAACCGCGGATCCAGCCCGCGCCGCAGCAAATCCAGGAATCGCTCGCGCCGAAGGTCATCCGCCTGCGACCACGCCTGCACCAGGATGGAGTGGCGGTCGCTCGCCGCGAGATCGCCCTCGGTCGGCCTGCCCCCCTCCGGCCCGGGGGCATCGCCCTCGCCCTTCTTCCCATGCGCCCCCGGCCCCTCGCCCCGTTCCTTCATCGCGAGGATCTTCTGGATGATCCGCGCCCGCTCCGAGGCGTTCTGCTTCCGCAGATCCGCATCCCTCTCCAGCGAGAACATCTCGCGACCATCCACGAAGGTCCGCTCGCACCGGCTCATGCTCGAGAGCGGCGGCCCCGACCAGATCGCTATGTCCGCATCCTTCCCGGGCTCGAGTGATCCGACCTTGTCGTCGATGTGCAGTTGCCTCGCCGGGTTGATCGTCACGAACTTGAGCGCCTCCTCCGCCGACAGATGCCCGTGCGAGTACTTCGCGGCCTTCCCCGCCTCCACGTTCAACCGGCGCGCCATCTCATCCGAGTCCGAGTTGTAGCTCGTCAGCACCCCGACCTCGGTCTCCAGCGGCCCCGCGTACGGGATCGCATCCTGCACCTCCACCTTGTACGCCCACCAGTCGGCGAACAGGCTCGCCCCGCCGCCCGCCACCACGTGCGTCTTCACGATGTCCGCAACCTTGTACACCTCCAGCCCGTGCTGGAACGTCCCGATCTTGAACCCGAACTCATCCGCGATGCGGCAGAGCATCAGGATCTCGTCCTGGCGGTACGAGTGGCAATGGATGATCCGCTTGCCCTCGAGCACTTCCGCCAGCGCTTCCAGTTCCAGATCGCGCCGCGGACGTTTGGCGTCTTCTTCTCTCGCAGCACTCCCCTTGTCTGTGAGCCCCCGGGCAAGGTCGGGATTGGCCTTCGCCCATTCGGCCATGTGCGTGGCGTGGGCCTTCATCGCCGCGGCGTACTCCCGCGCCGCCGTGAAGCGATCCCGCATGATCGTCTCGACGCCCATCCGCGTCACCGGATAGCGCGTGCTCTGCCGGTCCCAGTTCGATTGCTTCACGTTCTCGCCAAGCGCGAACTTGATCCCCGGCATCGCCCCCGCAAAGTGCATGTCGTCCGGCGCGACGCACCCCCATCGAATCTTGTTCACCTGGTTTTGCCCGCCGATCGGGTTCGCCGAGCCGTGCAGGCTGTTCACGCTCGTCACGCCCGCGGCCAGTTGCCTGTACCACGAGATCGAGTCCGGGTCCGTCACATCGGCGATCCGCACCTCCGCCGTCACCGCCTCCCCGCTCTCGTTCACGCCCTTGGAGATCCCAGTGTGCGAGTGGCAGTCGATGATCCCAGGCGTCACATGCTTGCCCTTGGCATCGATCGTCCACGGCTGCTGCGAGACCGAGTGCGGCATGTCCGGCCACTTCGCGATGTCCTCCGCCGACCCCACGATCACGACCTTGCCGTCGTTGATCAGGATCGCGCCGTTCTCGATCACCCCCCGCGGCCCGCACGTCCAGATCGTCGCGTTCTTGATGATGCACATCCGCTGCGGCGGCACGCTCGGGAGCGCGTACGCGCCGAGCGGCAGCCCAAGCTGCTCCGGAATCGCCGCGATGGCATCCGCCTCGGGTGTCTTGCTCTTCCTGGGCTTGCCGTTCTTCGCCTCGCCTTGATCAAGGGGTGGCACGGGCGGCTCGTCCGCCCGTGGTGTTGCCAACCCAGCCTCGCGATCTCGGGCAGGCGCGCCGCCCTCGTCCGCCCTTGCTTCATCCTCTCCATCCCCTTTCTTCTTTCGCTCCGCCTTGGGAATCTCCGCGCTCACCCGCACCGCCGTCCAGTGCAGAATGTCGCCCCCGGCCCGGACCGCCTCGCCGCGCATCACCGGCTGGCCATCCTCCCCCTTCTCGATGAGCCCGGACGACACGAACACGCCCTTCTCCCCAAACGGCTCGTGGTCGAACGTGAACTTGATCGCCCCGTGCTCATCGATCGACACGCCCTGCGCCTTCGTGGTCGCCAGCTGCTCCTTTCCCTGCTCATCCGTCGTCCGCTTCACGATCGTGATCGCCGGCGGGAAGTCGTCGTCGATCTCGTAGCTGATCCGCACGTTCGACCCCGCCTTCGGCCCGGGGGAAAGCGTCACATCCCATGTCCCGCCCAGATCGCGCCGCTGCTTCGGCGCAACCACGTGCCGCCGCCCATCGATCCACACATCCACGATCCGCCCGGCCCGCACGTACCCCGACTCTCCCTTCCTCGGCGCATCCGGCTTGTCCGTGAACAGTTCCCCGTCGGCCACGATCAGGCTCGCGACCTTCCCTTTTTCCACGGTCCCGAACTGGTCCGACGCACCCAGAATCTCAGCAGCGTTGGTCGTCAGCATCGCCAAGGCGCGCTCCGGCTTGAGCCCGCTCTTGATCGCCGTGCTCAGATGCTCGTTGAACGACTTCCGCCCGCCCATCTTCTCCGCCACCTTGCTCGTCGTCAGCGCAACGGTGAGTCCCACGGCATCCAGCCGGCGCGGGTTCGTCGGCGCCTGCTCCCAGTTCACAAGCTCTCGCAGCTCGACCGCATCCGCCTCGCCGATCGTGCCGACCTTGGGTGTTCTGGGAAAGTTCAGCGGGAGCACAAACGGCAGCTTCGTGCGACCGATCGCCTCAAGGCGCCGGAACTCCAGCCCGCTCCCGAGAATGATCGCACGACGCTGAAACTCATCGGCGATCTTCGCCTCGCGGAGCACCTCAAGCTCATCATC
>DASZWV010000512.1:0-7210 GCA_035546115.1 Phycisphaerales bacterium | reverse complement strand
GTTCGCCGACCTCACGCCCGTGCTGCCCGTGTTCCTGAGCTACGTGCTCAGCTTCGTGTACCTGGGCATCTACTGGAACAACCACCACCACATGCTGCACGCGGCCAGGCGCATCAGCGGCGGCGTGCTCTGGGCCAACCTGCACCTGCTCTTCTGGCTCTCGCTCCTGCCCTTCGCGACCGGCTGGATGGGCGAGAACCACCTCGCCAGCGCCCCCGCCGCGGCGTACGGGATCGTGCTGCTGCTGAGCGCGATCGCGTACACCATCCTGCAGCGGGCGCTGATCCGGGTCGAGGGAAACGACTCGACGCTCGCGCGGGCGGTGGGCAAGGACCTCAAGGGCAAGCTGTCGCTGGTGGGGTACATCGCCGGGATCGCGCTGGCGTTCGTTTCGCCCTGGATCGCGGCCGCGCTGTACGCGCTGGTGGCGCTGATATGGGTCATCCCCGATCGACGGATCGAGAAGCAACTGACCGGCGGCGAGGAATGAACGAACTCACCCGCCGGCGATGGCGCCGATGATCAGGAAGGGCTCTTGGCCAGTCGCGATCGCGGCGGGGAGAGGAGTGTCCAACGGCTCGTTGGAGAAGTCCCGATTGCAGGCGAAGAAGCGGAGCATGGGGCGGCGCTGGCTGGAGTCGTGGTCGCGGATGGTGCCGCGCAGGGCGGGATACTTCGCCTCGAGGGCGTCGAGGATCGCAAGGATGGTAACGGGGCCGTCGAATGCGACAGAAGCCTCGCCGGCAATTCGGGCGAGCGTGCAGAGATGGAAAGGAACAACCACTCGGATCATCGCAATCGCTCACTCGATTGAGGCTGGCCCATCGCGGGGCACTCTCTGGCAGTCCGTGCAGAGTACCCAGCCAGACAGTCCGAGAGACGAGACGATCTGGAATGCACGAACCGAACGAGTCTGGAGTTCGACCATGAGCCCCTGCAGATCGCCGCTGTAGTTGAGCGGGGGCCAGGCGGAACGCCGTGATGACTCGAAAAGCGTTCGATTCTCGCGAACCAGCGATTCGATGTCGCTCTCTTCGATGTCGAACAGAATGTTCGTCGGAAGGGTGTGCTCAAAGAAGTGAGCGACGACTCCATGAAAGACGACGTCGGTGTATTGAGCTGGATCATGTTGGCGGTACACCGTGTGCAAGGTGACTCGTCCGGTCGTGCACGCAACGGAGTACGCGTAAACCTCGTTGTCATGGACGGAACGCTCGATCGGCATCAGCAAGTTCCCTAGAGATCCTGATCATGCGACGGCCTGCACCTCAACACTCAGCACCGCCGGCAGGTCGTGGACGATTGGCATCCAGGAGTCGCCAGAGTCGGAGGAGCAGTAAACCTGGCCGCCGGTGGTGCCAAAGTAAACGCCGCACGGATCAAGCGAATCCACGCACATCGCATCGCGCAGCACGTTCACGTAGCAGTCCTGCTGCGGCAGCCCCTTCGTCAGCGGCTCCCAGTGGTTTCCGCCCGTCTTGCTCCGGTACACGCGCAGCTTTCCCTCCGGCGGATAGTGCAGCGAGTCGCTGGTGATGGGCACGACGTACACCATCTCCGGGGCGTTCGCGTTGACGTCGATCGGGAATCCGAAGTCCGTCGGCAGATCGCCGCTGACCTCCGTCCAGTTCTCCCCCGCATCGTCCGATCGCAGAACATCCCAGTGCTTCTGCATGAACAGCGTGTCGGGCCGCGATGGGTGCTGCGTGATGCGGTGCACGCAGTGCCCGATCTCCGCGTTGGGGTCCGGGATGTAGTTCGAGCGCAGGCCGCGGTTGATCGGCTTCCAGGTCTTGCCCTCATCGTCGGACCGGAAGCATCCCGCGGCCGAGATCGCCGTGAACATCCGCCTCGGGTTCTTCCCATCGAGGATGATCGTGTGCGCCCCCAGGCCTCCCGCGCCGGGCATCCACTGCGGGCCCGTGCCATGCCCGCGCAGCCCCGAGAGTTCGCTCCAGGTCTTCCCGCCGTTGGTGGTCTTAAAGATCGCGGCGTCCTCGACGCCCGCGAACGCGGTGTCCGGATCGGCGAGCGAGGGCTCGATGTGCCAGACGCGCTTGAAGACCCACGGCTTCTGCGTGCCGTCGTAGTGCTGGTGGGTCGTGAGAGGGGCCGCCGCCTGGTCGTAGGCGAACTTGTTGCTCTCGCCCTTGGGCATGCCGTGCTCGCCCTTGAGGTCCTCGGGCCTGGAGCCGGGCGTGTGCCAGGTCTTGCCACCGTCGTCGGAGCGCTGCACGATCTGCCCGAACCAGCCGGAGGTCTGCGATGCGAAGATGCGGTTCGGATCGGCGGGCGAGCCCTTGAGGTGGTAGATCTCCCATCCGGCGAAATGCGGTCCGGCGACGGTCCACTTCTTGCGAGTGCCGTCGGACTCGAGGATGAACGCGCCCTTCTTCGTGCCGACGAGAACTCGTACGCGGCTCATGGAAGTCTCCTGTGATGTGCGAAGCGCAGTCTACCGGCGCCCCTCGCCGGTGCATCCGGGAACATGCTCGAAAGGGCGGACGCGAACATGGCTCGTTCGAGCCGCTGATGGACGCGATCAGCCCTCGACCAGGACCCGGAATCCGCCCGTGCACATCCGCTTGAGCTCGAAGGGCATCTTCTTGCCCATGCAGTCGGACAGGCGCGGGTCCTTCATCACCTTCTTGTTCACCGCGTTGCGATGGGCCCGCGATTTGTACATGATCCACGAGAACATGACCGTCTCGCCCTTCCTGCACTTGAGCTGCTTGGGAAAGGGCATGCCGAAGCCGGGCGTCAGATCGTTGCCCTGGCACTCGCAGTACTGGAGCGCACCGTGCTCGATCCAGACCTTCGCACCCAGCGCGGCCAGTTTTTTGTACGCCTTGAGGTTCTTCGTGGGGACCGGGAGCGCAAAGCCGTCAACGTACTTGGGCATGAGAGCCTCCTGTGTGGGTGGGAGGGCAGGATACCCCGAGCGTGCGCCGGGCTTCCGCCGGGCCCCGGGCACGCTTTGGAGAGGCCGCCGCGTGCGCCGACTTGCGGCCGGCGCACGTGGAAAGGTCTCTCGCGGAAGCGACCCGGCCGCGCCGCTTAGCGCTCGACCCGCGCGGCGATCATCTTCATCATGAATCCCCAGCCCTCCGAGACGCCCTCGCGGTGTCCCTGGGCGATATCGCCGAAGGCACGGTGCGTGAGCGTGAGCAGCGACTTGCCGGGGCCCTGTTCCGTCACGCGCCACTGCACGTGGTTGATCGCCGCGTAGGACATGAACATCGGGCCGTAGAGCTCCAGCAAGGTCGGGGGCTTGATCACCTGTACGTGACCCCACAAGTGGCCGGCGTTGTTGCCGAGGTCGCGGAACCAGCGGCCGCCGGGCCAGAGCTCGAGCTTGAGTGGCTGCGGCGTGCCGTCGTGCTGCGTGAACTCCGAGCCGATCTGCGCGAGGATCGACTCGAAGACCTGTTTGCCCGACGCGGCGATGACCACCTCCTTGTGGATATGGAGTGAGAGGTCGCGGGCCGCCGCGGAGGGCGGCGTGGTCGGGGGCATGACGATCGTCTTGGTGGTGTTGGCGGGGGGCGTCTGCGTGGCGGGCATGGGGAACTCCTGAGAAAGGGTGAGATTGTGGCGCCGGGTGTTTGTCCGGCGTGTCATCAGTCTGCGTTTGCCGAACCGGGCGTGCGCTCGGCGTCGGCCGAACCGCCGTCCGGAAGTCCGGTGCTGCTCTTGGCAGCGGTCTCGGCGTGCTGCTTGATCCGGTCGAGCTGGTGGGTCCAGAACTTGTCGAACATGGCAGTCCAATCGTGGATGGTCTTGAGCCCCGCCCCGTTGATGGAGTACAGCCGCTCGCGCCCCCGCCGACGCACGGCGACCAGCCCGACCTCGCGCAGCACGCCCAGGTGCTTGGAGACCTGCGGCTGCGGCCATCGCAGCAGGTCCACCAGGTCGTTCACGGGCACCTCGTTCTGCCGGTCGACGCCAAGCCGCGCCAGGGCGGACAGAACCTCCCGCCGCTTGGGCTCGGCGACGGCGTTGAAGGGGTCGAGGGTGGTGGGGGCACGGGGCATAGGTCCAATATATACCGTAATGGGAATATGTCAAGGCATCTGATGAAAAGGCCAAGGAGATCTGGCGCAACATCATGCCAATCAAATAGTTATGCGACAGACGCTTTGCACCGCGTGCCGTTCAATGTCCGCCGAATCCCGCGCGGATTGCCGTTCCGAAGCTCCGCCGGCAGCAGCCCATCCGGACAGTTCTGGAAGCACACCGGCCGGCACCACCGCTCGATCGCGCACGGCCCGACGGCCGTTGTGTCGGGACGGTTGGTGGCGGGGAAGGGGCCGCCGTGCACCATCCCGTGCGCCACGCGCACGCCCGTGGGCACGCCGTTGAAGATGATGCGGCCGGCACGCTGTCCAAGCGAATACAGGATCCTTGAACTTTCGCCGAGCCATGCATCGTCGAGCGCATCCTCGTCAGCATCGAGAAAGTCCTCCGGGTCGGCGATCAGCGTCGCGGTCAGCGCATTGGGGATGAATGGCCAGCCCATGGCCAGATGTCCCGCGGCGCAGACGATCACGGCTGGCCCGAATACCTCTTCCCATACGTCGGGCTCATCCTCGGCGGACACTGCTTGCAGGAAGAGGGCGACCGGACGCACCAGATCGGCATCGGACAGCACGGGCAGTTGATGGTCGGAGCGCGCCTCCACGATGCCGGTGTCGACGATTTCCGCAAGTCGGCTACGAAACGTGTCGGCAATCCACGGCGCGAGCATCCTTCGGGGCATTGCAGCCGAGAAGCGCGCGCACAGCGCGGCATAGAACCGCTCCGCCTCTTCGTATCCACCGATGATCACCATCCCCGGCTTGGTGCACTGCTGTCCATGCCGGGCCAGAACCGATGCCGCGATGTCATCGGCGATTTGCTCCAAACGGTTCCTCGCTGCGTGGCGAAGGACGACGACGGCATTCATGCTTCCCATCTCGGCGTACACCGGGATGCGGTCATGCTTGCCGGGATCGGAGTCGTTCCAACTCGCACGGTCACGCGACTTGCGGTCGCGTGCGAGGTTTTCGATCGCCAAGCCTCCGGCAATGGAACCGGTGAATCCGACCGCGGCGGTTCTGGGATGCTGCACGAGTTCACGCGCGACAGAGAAGTCCTTCGGGTTTTCGTTGTGCAAGTAACCAAGGAGATCGCCGAGGAAACCGGCGGCTCTGATCGCTTCCTGGGCGATCTCCGCAATCATCCGCCCCGTCCTCGGATGCGCCGGATGCTCCTTCACCACCACCGGGCATCCCGCGGCCAGGGCGCTCGCGGTATCCCCGCCGCACACGCCATACGCCAGCGGAAAGTTCGAAGACCCGAACACCGCGACCGGTCCGAGCGGCACGAGCATGCGCCGGACGTCGTGGCTGGGACCGAGGGACTGCTGGCTCGGGGTGTCGATCGCCGCCCGCACCCACGACCCCTCGCGCACCACCCCCGCGAACATCCGGAGCGTGCCGGTCATCCGCACAAACTCGGGCGTGAGCTCATCGATGGTCAGCGCGGTCTCCTCGGCACACGTGCGGAGGATCGTGTCGTGCTTCGCATCCAGGGCCGCCGCGATCGCTTCGAGCAGCCCGGCGCGGCCTTCGGGAGCCATCTTCGACAGCGCTTCAAAGGCCCCATGGGCCTGTCGGCATTGGAGTTCGACCTCTCCGGCAGTTGCGTTCTGGGTCACGCGGACCTCCTCGCCCCAAACGGCCTTTGTATTTCGGGCAGAGTTCGGTATGCTGCCCCCCATGCTCGCCCGAGTCCAATCCTACTTGCTGACCGGCATCGACGCCCATCCCTGCGAGGTGGAGGTCGACAACAACCCCGAGGCCAACAACAGCGCGGAGGGTTCCGGGGAAGGAAAGGCGATGATCGTCGGCCTTCCCGACGCGGCCGTGAAAGAGTCGCTCGAACGCGTCCGGACCGCCCTCGCCAACAGCGGGTACTTCTTCCCGCAGGGCAAGACGCTCGTCAACCTCGCGCCCGCGGATGTGAAGAAGGAAGGGCCCCTCTACGACCTGCCCATCGCCGTCGGCCTGCTCATCGGCCTCGGCATCATCGGGCCGAAGATCAGGGTCCAGGCCGGCAAGGCGAGAGCGGAGGCCACGGACAGAAGCGCCGGCGCCGAGCGGGCCCTCTTTGGCCGCGAGGCCATGCTCGCCCCGCGCCCCTCCGCCGCCTCTCCTCACTCGTCATCACCTCACTCCGCATCCGCCGACGGTCTCGACCCGCGCGAGTACCTCTTCGCCGGCGAACTCGCCCTCGACGGCCGCCTCCGCCCCGTCAAGGGCGTGCTCGCCATGGCCGCGCTCGCCGAGGCCAAGGGCTACAAGGGCGTGGTCGTCCCCGCCGACAACGCGGCCGAGGCCTCCGTGATCCAGGCGATCCAGGCCATCGGCGTGCGCACGCTCAGCGAGGTGGTGGGCCTCCTCAACGGCACGCTCGACATCGAGCCCCACCCGCCGATGGACATCGCCGCACGCCTCGCCTCCGCCGAGGCCCCCATCGATTTCGCCGAAGTCCGCGGCCAGGAGGCCGTGAAGCGGGCGATCATTGTCGCCGCCGCGGGCTCGCACAATCTCGTCATGCTCGGCCCCGCCGGCACCGGCAAGACCATGATGGCCCGCGCCCTCCCCGGCGTCCTCCCGCCATTGACCGTGCAGGAAGCCATCGACATCACTCGCATCTACTCCGCCGCGGGCCAGCTCCGACCCGGAGAGGGCCTCGTCACCATGCGCCCGGTCCGCACGCCGCACCACACTTCCTCGGGCGCCGCCATCGTCGGCGGCGGCGTCGTTCCCAAGCCCGGCGAGATCTCCCTCGCCCACCGCGGCGTGCTCTTCATGGATGAACTCCCGGAGTTCCCGCGCGACGTTCTCGAGACGCTCCGCCAGCCGCTCGAAGACCACGTCGTCACCATCGCCCGCTCCCACTCCGCCGTCCGCTTCCCCGCCAGCTTCATGCTCGTGGCCGCGATGAACCCGACGCCCAAGGGCGATGTCCCGCACGACGAGGTCGGCAAGAAGGCCATGGACCGCTACCTCTCCAAGATCAGCGGGCCGCTCATCGATCGCATCGACATCCACGTCGAGGCCCCCGCCGTTCCATGGAAAGAGCTCAGCCGCGGCCTGCAGGAGGGTGGCCCCCGCGGCACGCCCAGCAGCCAGATGCGCGAGCAGGTGCTCAAGGCCCGAGAGCG
>DASZWV010000511.1:0-9881 GCA_035546115.1 Phycisphaerales bacterium | reverse complement strand
GTTCTACTTCCGCACGACGGACGTGACGGGCACGGTGAAGCTGCTGGGCGGGGCCGAGATGTGCATGCCGGGCGACAACGTCGAGATCGAGGTCGATCTGGGCGACAAGCCGGTCGCGATGGAGACGGGGCTGCGGTTCGCCGTCCGAGAGGGCGGCCGGACGATCGGCTCGGGCACGGTGACGGCGATCCTGGACTGAGCGGCGCCTGGCCGAGGGGCCGGGATCGCCGAGAAGACCGAAGCAATGGACCCGGCCCACTGGGCATACCGGTGGGCCGGTTTAGCGAACGAAGAAGGGTTGGTGTCTCATGGCAAAGAAGGGCGGCACACCGAGCCGCGAGTACGTGTGGCTGCAGTGCACGGAGACGGGCGATCTGAACTATCGCACGGAGATCCGGACCAAGGGCGGGATCGACGAGAAGCTCAAGGCGGGCTTCAAGAAGTACTCGCCGCGCGTGCGGAAGCACACGCTGCACAAGATGAAGAGGAAGTAGTCGCAAAGCAGCAAATCGACAAACCGGCAAAGCAGCAAATGAAGACGGGCTGCCGAGCGCATGGATCGATTTGCAGCTTTGCTGATTTGTGATTTGCTGTTTTCGTACGCCGGTAGCTCAACTGGTAGAGCAGCGGATTCCAAATCCGCAGGTTGCGGGTTCAAGTCCCTCCCGGCGTGCTTGGGGACGGGTTCAGAGGCACCGAGCACACAGCACCGAGCACACACAATGTCATTTGGAATCTACAAGCCTGGGCAGGGGTATTGGGTGCGGGTGATGACGGCGGCGCTGATCGCGGTGCTGGCGCTCGCGGCTGCCGGCTGGCTGGTGAAGCAGATGCAGCTGGTGGCGGAGAAGCTGCCTCGGACGGTGTGGGCGATGACGCTGGACAAGGGGCTTGCGGAGACGCCGGCGGAGGGGACGGGGGTGACGCTGTACGCGAGGGGAACGACGGACAATCCCGGCGCGGAGGTCGGGCGCGCGGAGGTGCTCTCGTACGTGCAGAGCGCGAAGGAGCTTCGGGTCAAGAACGTTCGGATGGAGGGGACGGCGGCGGATCCGGGGGTGGCGGCCGACGGTTCGGTGATGGTCGGGACGGCGGCGGGGGCGCCGCGGATGAAGATCATGACCGGCTCGCTCTCGGGCAAGTCGGCGATCCAGCCGGAGCTGCTGGAGGGCGCGGCGGCGGCGGTGATGCTGCTGCTCGGGGCCGCGCTGGCGTATTGGGCGGCGGCGGTCCATCGCCGATTCGTGGACTTCCTGATCGCGACGGACGGTGAGATGAAGAAGGTGAACTGGTCGACGGCGCGGGACATCAAGATGTCGACGATCGTGGTGATCTTCGCGTCGCTGGTGCTGTCGCTGAGCCTGTTCGTGGTGGACCTGAGCTTCCAGTGGATCTTCACGAAGGCGGGGATCCTGGTGCATTGAGCGGAAGCGACGGAGCGGGGCCGGGGCGGCGGATGTGGGGGCCGGGTGAGGCTGGTGGTCGGAAAAGAACGGGGTTTTTTCTGTTTTTCACCGGGCCGCTTGGCCCGGTTGTCACAAACGGCGGTAACACTTTTCGGGCCGCGCAACGCGGAAGCGGGTCGGCCCGGCTCGGAGAGCCGGGGCACCCAGAAGGCAAAGGAGACGAAGCAATGTCCACCGAGACGACCAAGAACGATCAGCCGCAGGCGGAGCGGGTCGGATTGCTCAGCGCGGACGAGCCGATGCGGCGCGGGACGATGGACTGGTTCGTGCTGCGCGTGGCGAGCAACAAGGAGAACTCGGTGCGCGAGACGCTCCTGAGGAAGGTGCAGATCGAGAAGATGGAGCACCTGGTTGGGCGGATCCTCGTGCCGACGGAGAAGACCAAGACGATCAAGGGGGGCAAGCAGCGGATCGTGGAGAGCAAGCTGTACCCGGGGTACGTGTTCGTGGAGATGCAGCTCGAGCCGGACGGGCGCATCCCGCAGGATGTGTTCTTCCTGATCAAGGAGACCACGGGCGTGGGCGACTTCGTGGGCACGGCGGGAAGGCCGACGCCGATGAAGGAGCACGAGATCGAGAAGATGCTCATCGACTCGCGCAAGCCGGAGGACCAGCCGACGATCAAGCTCGTGTTCCAGAAGGGCGAGCCGGTGACGATCAAGGAAGGGCCGTTCCAGGGGTACGAGGGCACGGTGGACGAGCTGCTGCCGGAGAAGGGGCTGGTGCGCGTGCTCGTGACGATCTTCGGGCGGCAGGCGCCGATCGAGATCGAGGAGTGGCAGCTCGGGAAGGCCGGCGAGGAGTGATCGTCCGCGCGGCGGGCGGTGCTCGGGGCACGGAGATCGCGAGGGAAGAACAAGAGGTCACGGAGAAGAGGCCTGGATTCGGGCCGCTGCTCCGTGATTTCTTTTTTGTTCGCGTTGGTCATGCCCCGTTTGGGTGAGTGGGCGAGCGGGCCGGGCATTCGGTGCACGCTAGAGTTCGTCGCGGAGTGTGGGGTATGGGCGTGTGGGGCAATGGGCGGGTTTGAGGTGAGGGCACGACCATGAACGGGTCTGCACGATTCGGCGCTGCGCGTTTGAGTCCGGGTGATGGCGCGGGTGGCGGGGGCGGGGGGACGAATGAGCCCGTCCGCGGCGACCTCGAGCAGTGGGGCAAATCGGTGAAGAAGCGGCCGGAGAAGGGGCGTGCGGAGGGGGGGAAGGTGCGCCGGCCGTGGAAGAAGATCGTGCTGCTGGGCGCGGGCGTGGTGGTCGTTCTGCTGGTGGTGCTGATCGCGCTGGCGCCGACGATCGTCTCCGCCGGTGCGCCGGGGCAGATCGAGAGCGCGGCGTCGTCGCGGATCAAGGGGAAGGTGAGGGTGAAGAGCGTGAGCCTTGGGTGGTTCAGCCCGACGGAGGTGGAGTCGCTGGAGGTGGTCGATCCGGAGGGAAAGACGGCCGCGACGGTGAGCGTGAGGTCGCCGGCGACGCTGTGGAGGGTGATCACGGAGCACTGGTGGAGCGCGAGGCGGCTGGATGTGGGGGAGGTGGAGGCGTCGGGCTCGCTGGACATCGTGCGGGACGCGGTGACGGGGCAGACGAACCTGCAGCGGGCGCTGGAGCCGAGCGCGCAGGCGGCGAGCGCGCCGGCGAAGCCCGCGCCGGGCGGCGGCGGGGGTGGGCTCGAGAGCGTGAAGGGCGTGCTGCGGTTGACGCGCTTCGATGCGACGGTGCGCGAGAAGGATGCGGCGGACAAGCTCTCGCCCGAGCAGGGCGTGAAGGGGCTCAAGGGCGCGGTGAGCGTGGATTATGTGGCGAATCCCGCGGCGGTGGTCGCGGCGGTGGACCTGGTGGGCTCGCCGGTGGGCGTGGGCGCGGATGCGGGCGGGGATGTGAAGATCAAGGTGGATGCGACGGTGAAGCCCAAGGCGGGGGGCGGGCTGGAGTCGTTTGCGTGCAAGGCGGATGTGATGGGGCTGCCGGTGCAGATCGTGGATGCGATGGCCAAGCAGGGGGGCGCGCTGGTGGGTGCGCTCGGGGCGCGGGCGGAGGTGCATGTTGATGCGTCGGGGACGCCGAGCAGCGCGGACGCGAAGCTGGGGCTGGCGTCGCCGGGTGCGACGGCGGATCTGTCGCTGTCGCTGCGGGATGGGATGCTGACGAGCGCGCCGGGCGGGAAGGTGGTGGTGAAGTCGACGGAGTTCGTGTCGTCGCTGCCGGCGCTGCGGGCGTCGATGGAGAAGGCCGCGAAGCAGGTGACGCTGGACAAGGCGCCGGGGCTGGAGATCGATGTGGAGAAGCTGCGGTGGCCGGTGCCGGCGAGCGGCGACATGAGCGCGGCGGATTTTCGGGGGGCGGGCGTTGAGTTGAAGGTGCACGTGGATGGGATGAGCGGGCGGGTGGCGATGCAGGCACCGAGCGCGGGGTCCGGAGTTGCGGGCGCGAGGGTGGACGAGGGATTGTGGAAGGCGTTTTCGGTGCAGCCGATCGATCTCGTGGTGGGCGCGGGGGATCTGTCCAGGCCGGTGACGATCAGCGGCGGGACGAGGGCGACGGTGGATGGATCGGCGGCGGGGGATTTCTCGGTGCGGGCCTCGGCCGCGGGCCTGCTGGATTCGGCTGGGCATCTGCGCGTGCTGGCCAAGAGCGGCGGCGGGATGGCGGATGACCTGAGCGCGGAGGTGAAGGTGGATGGGGCGTCGACGGCGCTCCTGCAGCCGGTGGTGACGGCGAGCGGCCTGCCGGTGGACATGAAGACGGATGTGGGGCCGACGCTGAGCGCGACGGCGAGCGTGCGGGCGGATGTGAAGGGCGTGGATGTGTCGGCGGGCACGCCGCCGGTGGATGTGGCGCTGAACGTCGCTTCGGCGAACGTGCGCGTCGATGCGGCGGGGCGCTATGAGAAGGGGATCGCGCGGACGACGGGTGAGGGCGTGCGGGTGAACATCGCATCGGCGTCGGGGCTGGTGCAGCGGCTGATGAGCAAGCCGGGGCAGGCTGCGACGCTGGAGATCTCGGGCACGGGCGCGGCGACGCTGACGGTGAAGGACTTCTCGGTGCCGACGGACAAGCTCAAGGGGATGGAGGCGCTGGGGGCGATGAAGGGCACGGTGGGCGTGGAGGTTTCGCAGGTGCGTGTGACGCGGATCACGCCGGGCGCGCCGAACTCGGGCGTGGAGGTCAAGCCGATCGACCTCACGAAGGCGGACGTGAACGTCGTGCTGGATGGGGTCAACCCGCCGCGGATGGATGTGGATGCGTCGCTGTCGCACGCGGGGACGCCGTTCGGGCTGGTGGGGGAGATCAAGCTGGAAGGGATCAAGGGGAAGCTGCCGGAGAACGCGGGATCCGGGGCGGCGCAGATCATCGCGTTCAGGCCGACGGGGCGGATCGAGCTGAAGGATGTGCCGCGGTCGATGGCGGTGTTCGTGCCGGGCGCGGAGATGGTGGGGGCGGAGCCGACGGGGACGGAAATGCCGGCGCAGATCGCGCGGGCGCTGCGCGAGTCGATCGGGAGTTCGGCGACGGTGACGATCACGACGCAGCCGGACCCCCCCGGGGCGCAGACGACGAGCGTGAAGCTGACGACGCAGGCGGGGGGCGTGTCGGCGAATGTGGGGACGAAGCTGACGGACAAGGCGCTGACGGTCTCGACGCTCGAGGCGAGCCTGGCGATGAGCCCGGCGGTGGTGAACCCGGTGCTGGCGAGTGCGGGGCAGGCTGGGGCGGGTGAGAAGCAGGACGCCACGCGGAGCGTGGCGGTACCCCTGAAGCTGGCGCAGCCGTTCACGCTGGCGCTGAAGAGCGGTGGGGCGATCACGGTGCCGCTGAAGGCGGGGACGTTCGAGCCGGACTTCGCGGGGGCGTCGGATGCGGCGGTGTCGCTCTCGACGGACAACGACATCGCGATCGACAACGTGCCGATCGGCGCGGATGCGGGCGGCGCGGCGAGGACGACGGGCGTGCGGGTGAAGTCGCTCAAGGCGGATGTGACCGCGCCGCTGTCGGGGCTTGCGCCGGAGGGGAAGGGCAAGAAGCTGAGCGCGACGTTCTCGGCGATCGCCTCGCGCTCGGAGGGGAACGCGACGATCGCGGATGTGCACGGGACGGTGTCGGCCGCAATGGACAACTCGACGCCGCCGACGGCGGATGTGGACCTGAAGGTGCCGGACACGGCGGTGGTGGAGGGGCTGATCGGCAGGCCGGGGCTGCTGACGGGTGCGCTGGGCGATCATGCCGATGCGAGCGTGAAGGTTTCGCCGCAGAAGGATGGGCAGTTGATCGCGCTGAGCCTGACGGCGCCGAAGGTCTCGGATGCCAGGATCGAGCTGTTGCAGGGCGCCGACAGCACGGCCATCACCAAGCCGGCGGTGATCACGTGGAAGCCGGATGCGGCATCGCTGAACAGGCTGCTGTTTCCCCCGATCGCTGCCGGTGCGGATGGGAAGGGCGGCGCGGCTTCGGCGGTGACGGTGACGTCGAGCGCGCCGATCACGGTGACGGTGCAGCAACTGGCGATCGCCTCGAGCCGGACGGTGAACGGGGAGGTGACGGGCGGACCGCTGAGGCCGGGCGTGTTCGCGCTGGATGCATCCATCGTGACGCCCTCGCTGGGATTGACGGCGGCGGGGGCGGGAGGGGCTGGGGGGGCCGGGGGGAGCGCGGGCGCGGCGCCGACGGCGATCATGCTCTCGGGGATCTCGGCGGGCGTGAAGTATCAGCCGCCGGCGCAGGGGAACGCCTTCGGCGAGGTGCGGGCGGACGTCGGGATCGACAAGGTGGCGGGCGGGACGGGCGAGGCGGCGAAGAAGTCCACGGCGACGGTGCGGCTGGCGAACCTGGCGGACGCCAAGGGCGTGCTGACGACCAAGAGCGCGGTGGTGAACCTGGATGCGGACCTCGCGTCGTTTCCGACGCCGATCGTGGACTCGCTGGCGAACCAGAAGGGGATGCTCTCGGAGCTGCTGGGGCCGACGATCGATGTGCAGGCGAACGTGGTGAACGTATCGCTGGCGGCGACGGATGTCCGGGCCGCGGCCGGGTCGGTGCGGGTGAAGGCGACCAGCCCGCGGGCGAGCGCGAACATCAACGGCGACGTCCGCGGCGGGGAGTTCGTGCAGAACGGGGTGGTGAACGCGAGGTTGCTGCAGATCACGCCGCAACTGGTGACGAAGCTGGGCGGGGATGCGATCCCGATGGTGGCGAGCGTGGAGAAGACGCTCCAGGATGAGCCGGGGACGTTCGACGCGTCGGGACTCACGGTGCCGCTGGACAGCGACATGACGAAGCTGAACGGGGACATGACGATCGACCCGGGGGTGGTTCGGTTCACGACCAAGTCGATCTGGGGAACGCTGATCGAGGGATTCGGCGGGAAGGGGAAGGGGTCGCTGGGCGACAGGCTGCAGCCGGTGAAGGTGCACGCGGACAAGGGCGTGCTGACGTACCAGCAGTTCAAGCTGCCGGTGGGGAGCTTCACGCTGGAGACGCGCGGTACGGTGGACCTGGTGCGCAAGCAGATGGATGTGGTGACCTACGCGCCGATCGGCTCGCTCACGAGCAAGGCGGTGGGGGACCTGAACACGGGCATCGCGGGCAAGCTGGGTCTGTTCGACAAGAGCACGATGGTGCCGATCACGACGAAGGGCCCGCTGGGACAGACCAAGACGGAGATCGACTTCGGCCTGTTCGCCAAGGAGCAGGCGGACAAGCTGCTGAAGAACCCGGGGAAGATCCTCGGGGATGTGCTGGGGGATGTGCTGAACAAGGGGAAGCCGAAGCCGCCGGGGAAGTGAGGAAGCGCCGAGGCAGCAGGGCGGGGTGGATTGCGGGTATGCTGGCGGTTCATGGCTGAGGACCCGCTGGACAATCTCTCGGTATCGATCGTCTGCAAGGACTCGGCGGCGACGATCGGGCGGACGCTGGAGTCGGTGAAGGGGCTTGCGGGGGAGATCGTCGCGCTGGATTCGGGATCGACGGATGGGACGGTCGGGATGCTCGAGCGCGCCGGGGCGCGGGTGATCCGGACCGAGTGGCTGGGGCACGTGAAGACCAAGCAGAGGGCGCTGGAGGCGTGCACGCGGGAGTGGGTGCTGTGCATCGACAGCGATGAGAGCCTGGAGCCGGAACTGGCCGCGGCGATCAGGGCGCGGCTGGAGAGAGGACACCATGGCGCGGATGGGTTCGAGGTGGATCGCTGCACGTACTACAAGGGCAAGCCGCTCAGGCACGTGTGGCGGCCGGAATGGCGGCTGAGGCTGGTGCGCAGGGGCGCGGCGGAGTGGGGCGGGTTTGATCCGCACGATCAGTTGCGGCTTGTGCCGGGGCGGAGGGTGGAGCGGCTGGCGGGGGTCATGCGGCACGACTCGTTTCCGACGTTCACCGAGCACATGCGCAAGCAGTGGTATCACTCGACGACGATGGCGAGGTCGTTGCACGAGGCGGGTGTGCGCGGGTCCTACGTGCGGCTGGTGTGCTCGCCGATGGGGGCGATGTTCAAGCAGCTGGTGCTCAAGCGCGGCGTGCTGGACGGGTACGCGGGGTGGCTGGCCGCGGCGAGCACGGCGGTGGGGGCGATGGTGAAGCACGCGGCGTTGATCGAGATGGGGAGGAGGGGAGAGGGGAAGGCGTAGAGGCGTGGAGGCGTGGAGATGTCCGACGCGGCGTGCGCAAAGTGCGGCGAGGCCATTGTGGAAGGCGCGAAGCGGTTTCGCGATAAGCGGGGGCGGAGTTTCTGTGTCGACTGTGCGCGGGCGCTGAGAAGGCAGAAAGGGGCGACGCCCGAACCCCACGCGGAGCGCGGGGGTACCCAGGATGATGGATATGCGCTGGCGGATGAGCCGAGGGCGGGCGCGGAGCGTGTGGGCGCGGGGCCGATGCGGGATCTGAGCGCGTGCCCATCGTGCGGCGGGGCGATGATCCGGTCGGACATCATCTGCACCAGGTGCGGGTTCAACCGGGCGACGGGGCGGCAGGTCGGGGTGGCGGACGGTGCGGAGGCGCTGGATGAGGTGCGGGCGACGCCGGAGCGGAGGCGGCTCAGGACGGTGCGCGACGATGTGGAGCGCGAGCACCGCAACGCGTACATCAGACCGGCGGTGGCGATCGCGATCTGCTTGCCGCTCGCGATGGCGATCTGGGGCGGGATCGGGCACTCGGCCGAGGCGGCGGTCTATGCGCTCGCGGTGTTCGGGGCGATGTACGTCGTGACGTTCGTGGTGTGGTTCGTGTGCGGCCTGGTGTGGATCGGGTTCGATGAGCCGATCGGGATGGAGGCGCTGCGGCTGGGGGCGGTGTGCGCGATGGCGGAGATCGCGCGGGCGGCGCTCTCGCCGTTGCCGAACTTCTGGCGGGTGCAGGTGTTCGTGCAGGGGGTGATCACGCTCGTGTTCGTCGGGGCGGTGATCGTGCAGATGGAGATGGACAAGGAGGATGCGTGGATCTTCGCGATCCTGGTGTGGGGGGCGCGGTTTGCGACGGCGTTCGTGGCGTGGAGGGTGGCGGTCCAGCAGGGGTGGATGTGACCGGCGAGCGACGAGGGGCGGGGAGCGAGAGCCCGGTGTGGCGGAGCAGGGGGCGGGGGCGGTCGTGTATCATTTGGGCTCATGGGCGACGCATCGGAACATCCCACGCACATCGGGCCCTACCCGGTCGAGGGGGAACTCGGGCGTGGCGGCATGGGGGTGGTGTATCTCGGGCGTGATCCGCGGCTGAACCGGCAGGTGGCGATCAAGGTCCTGCCGGCGGCGTTCGTGTCGGATCCGATGCGCCTGCAGCGCTTCGAGCGCGAGGCGCGGACGCTGGCGGCGCTGAACCATCGCAACATCGGGATGATCTTCGGGCTCGAGGATGCGGACGGGCAGCGGCTGCTGGTGCTGGAGTTCATCCCGGGGCACACGCTCACGGAGAAGCTGGCGCGCCCCATACCCATCGACGAGACGGTGCGGCTGGCGGCGCAGATCGCCGAGGGGCTGGAGGTGGCGCACGAGCGGGACGTGGTGCACCGCGACCTGAAGCCGGACAACGTGCGCGTGACGCCCGAGGGGATGGTGAAGCTGCTGGACTTCGGGCTGGCGACGCAGCAGGGAACCAACCACGAGGGGAGCACCGCCGCGGGAAGCCAGTTGACGCACGCGGGGATGGTGATGGGCACGCCGGGGTACATGAGCCCGGAGCAGGCGCGCGGGCTGCCGATCGACAAGCGGACGGACATCTGGGCGTTCGGGTGCGTGCTCTTCGAGATGCTCAGCGGGTACAAGGCGTTCGGCGGGGAGACGGTGAGCGACTGCATCGCGGCGATACTGGATCGCGAGCCGGACTACTCGCTGATCCCGGCGCGGACGCCGAACCGGCTGCGGGAGCTGGTGGTGCGGTGCCTGGTGAAGGATGCGCGGCGGCGGCTGCGGGACATCGGCGATGCGCGGATCGAGCTGGA
>DASZWV010000510.1:0-24388 GCA_035546115.1 Phycisphaerales bacterium | reverse complement strand
TTTCGTCGAATCGCGTGCGGCTTCGAGTCGATAAGATTGTCCGTGAAGTGCGATCGATGCGACAACGAGGCGACGGTGCACGAGGTGCGGATCGAGAACGGCAAGCGCCGTGAGAAGCACCTGTGCGAGCAGTGCGCCAAGAGCGAGGGCGTGTCGCCCCAGGTGCCCGCTCCAATCACCGCGCTGCTCACGCAGTTCGTGACGCAGGGCACGCCGGGCGCGGCAGGGGGCGAGACGCCCGCCGCGGCCGGCGCCAAGACGGTCCCCTGTCCCGGGTGCGGGATGACCTACGCCCAGTTCCGCCAGACGGGGCTGCTCGGGTGCCCGCAGTGCTACGAGGCGTTCGAATCGCAACTGCTTCCGTTGATCGCGCGAGCCCACGAGGGCGGGACGCGCCACGTGGGCAAGACGCCCAAGGCGGTTCCCGGCGGGAGCGGCGGTACGAGGATCGCGAAGCCCGCCGCGAGCGCCCCGGCCAAGCCGCCCGAAGCGCCGAAGCCCAATCCGCAGGCGACGGCCGAGAAGATCGCCCTGCTGCGCAAGCGACTGAACGAGGCCGTCGCGGCGGAGGAGTACGAGAAGGCGGCGAAACTCCGCGACGAACTCGCCCGCCTGCAGAAGCCGGCGAGCGGTGGGGGTGGTGCGGGTGGTGGGGAGTCCAAGCCATGAGCGTGCCCGCGCCCAAACCAGCTTTCAGCGCGGCCGCGGTGAAGCGCGGCGCGGATTGGCTGCGCGGGATGGGGGCGGACTCGGATGTGGTCGTGTCGTCGCGTGTGCGGCTGGCGCGGAACATCGCGGGGGCGCCGTTTCTCTCGAAGGCGACGCGCCAGCAGCGGGCGGAGATCCTGGACCTGTGCCGCGACCGGCTGCTGTTCAGCGGGATCTCCAAGCAGATGCTCTGGGTGGATGTGCACAACGCCCCGCCGCTGGATCGCACGCTCATGCTCGAGCGGCACCTGATCTCCAAGGAGCACGCCAAGGGCGTCGTGCCCGGGGCCGCGAAGGAAGAGAAGAAGACGCCGAGCGCCGATGCGCCGGAGCCGGCGCCGCAGGGCGCGGCCGGGGCGGCCCTGCCCGCGGGCGAGGTGCGCGGCGTGGCGATCTCGCTCCCGGATGAGGCCGTCTCGGTGATGGTGAACGAGGAGGATCACCTGCGCTTGCAGGTGCTGCTCTCGGGGCTGGAGCTCACCGCGGCGTACGCGCGGATCGACCAGGTGGACGACCTGATCCCCGGAGCGAGCCCGCGCACGGGCCGGGTGCTGGAATACGCCTTCTCGCCGACGTTCGGGTATCTCACGTGCTGCCCGACGAACGTGGGGACGGGCATTCGAGTCAGCGTGATGCTGCACCTGCCCGGGCTGAAGCTGACCGGCGAGTTGGACAAGATGCGCCGGGCGACGCGCGACATGAATCTCGCGGTGCGCGGGTACTACGGCGAGGGCTCCGAGGCCGCGGGCGAGTTCTTCCAGATCTCCAACCAGACCACCCTCGGCAAGCCCGAGAGCCAGATCCTGCACGAGTTCGAGCAGGAGATCATCCCGCAGGTGATCAACTACGAGCGGCAGGCCCGTCGCGTGCTGCTGGAGAAGCGCCGGCGGCTGCTTGAGGACCGCGTGTTCCGCGCGCTGGGACTTCTGCGGCACGCGAGGCTGCTCTCGCCCGAAGAAGCGACGACGATGCTCTCGGATGTGCGCCTGGGCGTGGTGACGGGGCTGGTCAAGGGCGTCACCGAGCAGGATGTGAACCAGTTGATCCTGCTGACGCAGCCGGCGCACCTGCAGCGCGTGCTGGGCAAGGAAATGGACCAGAACACGCGCCGGGAAGCGCGGGCGGACATGGTGCGGGAAAAGCTGGCCGGGTGAGCGGGCAGTTGGAGCACGCGGGGCGGGTTTTCTGTACACTCGCCGCCATGGGCTCGTGGTCTTTGCATGAAGTTGAGCAAGACCAGCCGTCGGCAGAAGCCGAGCGGTTTGTGTGGCCGCCCGCCGCGCCGGGCCGCGATGCGGGAGAGCGTGCTCCCACAGGATCGAACGGTCCCGCGATCAAACCCCCCGATATCGCCGGCGCACCCAACCCGGCCGCGCAATCCGCGACCGCAAGGCCCGCGAAACGGAACACGTGGCCCGAGGCCTGGTCGCAGATCGAGCGAGAGTGGCTGGATGTGGTGAGCCCCCCGCTCGCCGAGCGCATGCTCGAGGCCGGGTGGCGCCCGGACACGCCCGCAGACTATTGCCCCCGTTGCGGCGTGAGCGTCGGGCGGGATGAGCTGATCGACGACCTGTGCAGGGCGTGTGGAGGCGGCCAGACGCCGCGGCCGCCCTGGGAGCGGATCGTCCGAATCGGCGAGTTCACGCCGCCGCTGAGCGACTGGATCCGCGAGGTGAAGTTCACGAGGTGGCGGCGGCTGGGACTCGATCTTGGGAGGCTGCTGGGCGAGGCGCTGGCTCCCGAGATCGAGGCGGCGCGGGCGGCGGGGACTGTTCCGGCGGGGCCGCCGCTGATCGTGCCCGTGCCGATGCCGCTCGTGCGGCGGCTGGTGCGCGGGATTGACCACGCCGCGGCGATCGCCCGGGGCGTGCGGGATCGGATCGGCGGGGAGATCGTGCAGCCGCTCCGGCGCGACCTGCGCCCGTCGCAGACGCACGTGGCGCCGAGCAGGCGGGCAGACAACGTGGCGAACGCGTTCCACCTCAGGCCGGAATGGGTGCGGCCCAGGCTTGCGGGGAGGCTTGTGGTGGTCGTGGACGACGTTTCCACGACCACGAGCACGCTGCGGGGGGCGTGCCGGGGGGTCGCCGCATGCATCCGACGGGAGCGGGAGGGGGGTGGTGGGACCGCGGGCGCGGCAATCTGGGCGGCGGTGCTGGCCCGGACGCCGCTGGACGGATCGGATGCGGGCATGGATGGGGACGCGTGATCGGAAGTTGTTGTGTGACAGACGTTTATGATTGGATACCCCAAAACCGGCGATTTCGGCCATGGAGGGGGAATTTGGCCAAGTTTCATGGAGGGGCTTGACCAACGCGCGGGAATGGCTAACCTTCTCCCCGCCTCTGAAGGAAACCACGAGGCTCGTGGCGTCGTCGCCGGATGGCGATTCCGCTGCACCATCTTTGCAAAGTGAAGACAGTTGGAAGGTCCGCGAGAATGTGCGGTCTGGCAAGCGGCGATCCGCCGTGGCCTTTGCAGGCCCGCCAAGACCGAACCATGCACCGAGGGTCACAGCCCTCGAGGCAGGCATTTTCAAGGATCAACGACAAGCACCCCCGAGTGACAGTACTTGTGCTGTCACTCATGCTTGAAACGTAGATTTTGCCTGTTCAGTCGCCGGGGTTAGCCCTCCGGCGGCGGCGGCTGTTAGGAGCCCCGAGCGCAAGCTCGGGAGGACGAACAGACGTTGACCGGCCAAGACGAAAGTCTTGGTTTTTTTACAGGTCAGACAAATCAATCATCTGAAGCACCGCGGCACCGCAAGCTGTCGCATCGCAAAGGATTTCAATTGAAGAGTTTGATTCTGGCTCAGACTGAACGCTGGCGGCATGGCTAAAACATGCAAGTCGAACGGACCCGCAAGGGTTAGTGGCGGAAGGGTGAGTAATAGTATCGAATGTACCCCGAGGTGGAGGATAGGCATGGGAAACTGTGCGTAATACTTCATGATCTCGAGAGAGCAAAGGCGCAAGCCGCCTTGGGAGCAGCGATATTCCTATCAGGTAGTTGGCGGGGTAATGGCCCACCAAGCCGAAGACGGGTAGCCGGTATGAGAGTACGGCCGGCCACATCGGGACTGAGACACTGCCCGGACTCCTACGGGAGGCTGCAGTAACGAATATTCCGCAATGGGCGAAAGCCTGACGGAGCAATGCCGCGTGTGGGATGAAGCGGTTTCGCCGTGTAAACCACTGTCAGGGAATAGAAAAGATGATCATTTCCAGAGGAAGGGGCGACTAACTCTGTGCCAGCAGTCGCGGTAAGACAGAGGCCCCGAGCGTTAGTCGGAATTACTGGGCTTAAAGGGTGCGTAGGCGGGCGCGTAAGTGTCTTGTGAAAGCCCCGGGCTCAACCCGGGAATTGCGGGGCATACTGCGCGTCTCGAGGAAGCTAGAGGCCGGTGGAACGATCGGTGGAGCGGTGGAATGCGTAGAGATCGATCGGAACGCCAAGGGTGAAGACAACCGGCTGGGGCTTTCCTGACGCTGAGGCACGAAAGCGTGGGGATCAAACAGGATTAGATACCCTGGTAGTCCACGCCCTAAACGATGCACACTAGATCGGTGCGGGTTTCACCCCGTATTGGTCGTAGAGAAATTGATAAGTGTGCCGCCTGGGGAGTACGGTCGCAAGGCTAAAACTCAAAGAAATTGACGGGGGCTCACACAAGCGGTGGAGCATGTTGCTTAATTCGAAGCAACGCGAAGAACCTTACCTGGGTTTGACATGCACGGATTAGTTCCTGGAAACAGGAATGAGGCTCGCAAGAGTACAACGTGCACAGGTGCTGCATGGCTGTCGTCAGCTCGTGCTGTGAAGTGTTTGGTTAAGTCCATTAACGAGCGCAACCCCTGTCGCTAGTTGCTAACGGGTAATGCCGAGGACTCTAGCGAGACTGCCGCTGTAAAGCGGAGGAAGGTGGGGATGACGTCAAGTCCTCATGGCCCTTACATCCAGGGTTGCAAACGTGCTACAATGGCGCGTACAGAGCGACGCGAGGCCGCAAGGCGGAGCAAATCGCAAAAAACGCGCCCCAGTTCGGATTGAAGGCTGCAACCCGCCTTCATGAAGTTGGAATCGCTAGTAATCGGAGATCAGCTACGCTCCGGTGAATAAGTTCCTGAGCCTTGTACACACCGCCCGTCAAGTCATGGGAGCCGGTAGCGCCCGAAGCCGCCACAGTACTGTGGTGTCTACGGCAAGATCGGTGACTGGGACTAAGTCGTAACAAGGTAGCCGTAGGAGAACCTGCGGCTGGATCACCTCCTTTCTAAGGGATTTCCTTAGACTCGGCTTGGCCCTCGGATTCCACTCCGGAGGCCTCTCGCGGGGCGACCCGCACCGAGTATCGTGAATGCATTCTCGTCCGCCTTCCGGCGGACAACTGTCCCGCAAGGGCCAGCCATCGGACCCCAACTGTCTTTACGATCTTCGCCCAACGCCCGGTGCTTCTGCGCCGGGCGTTGTGCTTTTTGTCTCCCGCCCCGTGACCTGCTCTCCCCCGGCCACACACAGCCGGCAGTTCGAGCACGTTTGCGGACTTGCCCAGGTTCCCGCTGCGGACACAATGAACGGTGTGCGGCACGCGGCCGCGCCGGGATCGGCGCATCGAAAGGGGACATCGATGAATCACTCGCGGATCACGTGCTCGTTCGCGGCGGCGATGGCGTGCCTCGGGCTTGCGGGTGCGTCGCTCGGCCAGGTCGGCCGGACGTACCACCTTCGCCCGCCCAGCTCGATCCAGCAGGGGTGTTTCATCGGGTGCGCGTGCTTCACGACGCTCCAGGAGCCGCTCCGGGGGTCGTTCGTGATGACCCCGGCGCTCCCCGATCCGGTGTTCAACAACTACACGATCACCAGCGTCGATCTCCGGGCGCCCGTGTTTGCCACGCAGCTCGTCGGGACCGGCGTCTACCAGATCGGCGGCGATCCCGCGGCCCTGGACGGGATGCAGCTCGACATGTCGCTGAACGCTCAGCCCGTGCAGCACTGGGATTCGGGGTACACGCCCCCGACGGCGAACTTCCCGGCGATCAGCAAGGTCCTGACCATCAACAACTACCAGTGCTACGACGTGGTGCTCACGATCCACGCCTCGCCGCTCCGCTCGGACTGGAACGCCGACGGCGTCCTGAGCGTGCACGACATCTTCGACTTCGTGAACTCGTGGCTCACGGGCGACGGCGATGAGGACGACAACGGCCAGACGAACGTGGCGGACGTCTTCGCGTTCATCAACGACTGGTTCTCGGGGGTTTGAGGCCCGTCAGTTGCCGGGCTTGTTCACCCAGCCGAACTCGTTCGAGGCGGAACTGCCGACGGTGTACGGTGTGAGCTTCGGCCCCTTGAGGATGCGCAGTTGGTTGCACGTGAGATCGCCGGCCTCGGCCGTGCGGTCGTCGGGGCCGACCGGGGCCTTGAAGATTCTGGCGCTGCCGTCCATGTATCCGAGGTTGCAGCCGCCCCCTCGATTGCCCGCGGATGAGCCGGCGTTCTTGGCCGCGTGCCGCGTGGAGAACTGGTCGTTGTTGGCGAACGAGCCGTCGTCGTAGGAACGGTTGTAGAAGATGTCGTGCTCCTCGATCATGAGCGGGACAGCGGGGAAGAGCGCGCTGTTGGCCATGGAGAACGCGATGGCCGGGTTCTTCGCGTACGCCATCTGCCAGGGGACGTCGAGCCGAGCGCCCGCGAAGCGGATGATCATCGTGTAGTCGAAGTAGCGGTTGGCCTCGCGCTTCGCGGAGGGGCACTCGAGGATCTTCTCGGCGGTGGAGACGTAGTCGTACAGGACCGATGTCTGGAACGGCTTCGGGTACACCAAGGGGTTGAACGAGACGTTCTCGCGCCCGCTCCAGTCGAGGTTGATCGGCCCCTGGTAGTACGAGCCGGGGATGACCTTGTAGTCCGTGGCGTAGGCCGTGAAGGCGATCATGACCTGTCGCACGTTCGACGTGCAGACGACGGTGCGCCCGGCCTCGCGAGACTTCGCCAGCGCGGGCAGGAGCAGGCCCACGAGCAGCGCAATGACGGCAATGACCACCAGCAGCTCGATGAGCGTGAAGGCGCGGCGGGGTTCGAGCGTGCGGGCTTCGATATGGCGATCCCCGGATGGACGCTCCCAGACTACCTCAAGCGACGCCTTCTGTGCATGAAAGACGTTGAATGCGGCGAGTGTGGCCATGATCGGCCGGTTTGGTCGGTGTCCGTCCGTCAGGGTTCCAACAATCCGGGGTGGAAAAACCCTCCGCCGAGTTCGATCTGCTGGCGACGTGCACCTTCGGCCTCGAGGCGGTGGTGGCGCGCGAGGTGGAGCAACTCGGGTACGACGCGAGCGTGATCGGAACTGGGCGGGTGCTCTTCCGCGGCGATGAGCGGGCGATCTGCGAGGCGAACCTCTGGCTGCGGGCGGCGGATCGGGTGCTCATCCGGGTCGGCACGTTCGAGGCGGACAACTTCGATGCGCTATTCGAGGGCGTGAAGGGGCTGGCATGGGAGCGGTGGATCGCTCGCGAGGCGGCGTTTCCGGTCGCGGGGCGGTGCGTGCGGTCGAGGCTCTCGAGCGAGCCGGCGGTGCAGCGGGCGACCAAGCGGGCCATCGTGGATCGGCTCAAGAGCACGTATGGCAGTGGGGGGCTCGAGGCGCTTCTGCCGGAAACCGGGCCTCGCGTCGGCGTGGAGGTGTCGATCCTGCGCGATGTCGCGACGCTGACGATCGACACATCCGGCGTGGGCCTGCACAAGCGCGGCTATCGCGAGGGCGTGCAGCCCGCGGAGGCCGCGCTGCGCGAGACGCTCGCGGCGGGGCTGGTGCTGCTGAGCGTGTGGAGGCCCGGAAGACCCCTCGTTGATCCCTTCTGCGGGAGCGGAACAATCGCGATCGAGGCGGCGATGATCGGCCGGTCGATCGCGCCGGGGCTGCATCGGCCGAGCGGGTTCGACGCCGAACGCTGGATCGGCGCCGGCGGCACGCCGCTGATCGATCCCGCGGTCTGGGAGGAGGCGCGCGAAGAAGCCCGCGCCTCGATCGTGCCGGACCGTCTCGATCCGGTGATCCACGCCTCGGATGTGAACGAGGAAGCGCTGCGCCTGGCGCGGCGGAACGCCCGGGCGGCGGGCTTCGGGATCGAGAACGACATCCAGTTCCTGCGCCGTGATGTGGCCGAGCTCACGAGCACCAAGGAATACGGCGTGATCGTGACCAACCCGCCGTACGGCGTCCGCATCGGCGCCGGCGGCGAGGACGATGAGCGGAGCGTCGAGCGGCTGTACCGCTCTCTGCCGAGCGTGTTCCGGCGGCTGCCGACGTGGAGCTTCCACATCCTCTCCGGGCGGCTTGACCTCGAGCGGTTGTTCGGCCAGCAGGCGACCCGGCGGCGAAAGCTGTACAACTCCAAGATCGAGTGCACGTACTTCAGCTTCCTCGGGCCGCGGCCGAGAAACGACCGCAGAGACGCGGAGCACCGCGAGAAGATCGCCGGAGCGGAAGAGGCGGGTGTGGATGTACCCCAGGACCTGTCGGCGGAGGAGTTGGAGCACCTCTCTTCGGAGAGCGCGCCGAGCGCGGCGCCGGAAGACCAGACCGACGAGTCTCTCTCGGTGCCCTCGGCGCCCCGGCGGTCGGCCCAGGTGTCCGGTCCGGCGTTCGGCGGGCTTCGCGAGCGTGACGAGCGCGAGGCCGCGGAGTTCGGGCGGTGCCTGGCGAACAACCTGCGGCATCTACGGAAATATCCGGCGCGCCGGATCTTCTGCTACCGCGTGTACGAGCGGGATGTGCCGGATGTGCCGCTGATCGTGGACCGGTACCAGGCGGTCTCCGGCGAGGTGTTCTTCCACGCCGCCGAGCACGAGCGAGAGCACAGCCGCACCGCGGCGCAGCAGGCGGACTGGTTCGATCTGATGCGGCGGACGATCGCGGAGGTCGGCGAGGTTGCGCCCGCGAACGTGTTCATGAAGGAGAAGCACCGGCAGGCCGGGCTCACGCAGCATGAGAAAGTCGCGAGCGCAAGGAGCACGATCATCGTGCAGGAGGGGGAGCCCGGGCTGAAGTTCGAGGTGAACCTGTCGGACTACGTCGATACGGGCCTGTTCCTCGACCATCGCCTGACGCGCCAGATGTTCCGGGAGGAAGTGGCGAAGCGCACCGGCGGTGGGGAGAGCGTGCGAACGCTCAATCTGTTCTGCTACACCGGCAGCTTCTCCGTCTACGCCGCATCGGCGGGGGCCGTGACGACGAGCGTGGACCTCTCGAACACCTACCTCGACTGGGCGCGACGGAACCTCGGCCTGAACAACCTGTACTCGAACCAGCACCGTCTCGTGCGTTCGGACGCGCTGGAGTTCCTGCGCACCGAGGGCGCGGCGGTGAACGGCGCGGGCGGCGGACGCTACGACCTGGCGATCGTCGATCCGCCGACGTTCTCGAACAGCAAGTCCACGGAGCGCGACTGGGAGGTCGAGTCGTCGCACGCGGAGCTGCTCGGCCTGCTCGCGCCGCTCATGGCGCCCTCGGGCGTGGTGTATTTCTCGACGAACTTCCGACGGTTCAAGCTCGATGAGGGCGCGGTGGCCAGCGCCGGTCTCGCTGCCAGAGAGATCACCCGTCGCACCATCCCGCCGGAGTTTCGCAACAAGCGGATCCACCGATGCTGGCGGATGGTGAACGTGGGCCCCGAGGCCGCGGCGGCGGAGCTCGCGGCGCGGAGCGCCGGCGCCGAGCGTTCGATCTCGCAAGCCGAGGAGTCCGAGTAGCGGACATCAGGCGTTTGCGCCCGCCCGTTCGCCCGCCCCGAGAGCCGAGGCCGATCTGGTGCCCGCGACGACGATCGCCGCGAGCAGGGCGAGCATGCCGTACGACGGTCCGCCGCCCTCACGCCAGAAGCGCACGGCCGCGTCGAGGGCTTGCGTCCCTCCCGGCGGCAGCACGAGCGAGGCGATGAGCAGGGCGACGCCGACGACGGCGATCGCGCGAACGCGTGCGGCGGCGGGCGCGATGATCATCGCCGCGGCCGCGCTGGCGGGGATGAGCAGCAGGTAGAGATGGCGCGGATTGGTCTGCGGGCTGAAAACGAGCAGGCCGATGATGAGCGCGCCCACTTCGAGGGCGATGAGCGCCGGGTACAAGCCGGTCTGCTGCTGTTTCGCGGGCGGCCAAAGGACCAGCGGGAGTCTGGCGCGGCGATAGGCGAACGCGATCGCGCCGCATACGGCCAGCGCGATGGCCCCGGCGATGAGCATCGCCTCGCGGGCGTGTTCCGGCCCCCCGAGCTGCCGCGCCAGCACGCTCGTGATCGAGACGCTGAGGCCGCCGGCGATGTCCTCGGTCACGGCGTGTTCCCCCTCGATCCGGATGCCGACCAGCGCCAGCAGGCCGCCGAAGCCGGTCCGCAGGTACTCCAGGTTCTTCGACCAGCCGACCCAGAGCGCGGGAAGGAACGCGCCCGCGAGGATGCCGAGGACCATTCCCAGCGCCGCCCGGAAACGCCGGCGCACGAGCAGCCAGGGCAGAAAGAAGATCGGCAGGTACTTCACGTTCACGGCGACGCCGAGGGCCAGACCGGCCAGACACGGGCGTCGGTCGAGCCAGCGCACGCCGATCGTCATCATGAAGAGCATGAGGGCGTCGGTCTGCCACATGCGCAGCTCGCTTCGGATCTTGTCGCCGACGATCGCCACCGAGCCGAGCGCGACGAGCGCGGCGATCCAGGTCGCGTGCCGCTGGGCCTTGGCCGCCAGACGCTCGCACATGGCGCGGGCGAGCATCCAGGCGGTGGCCATCGACATGCCGGCGCTCAGGAACAGCGCGACGATGCCCGCGGCGCGGTGCTTGTTCTCAGGATTGTCCAGGAGCGTCAGCGGCATGTACAGGAACGCGACCAGCGGCGGGTAGATGTAGTTGCGGTCGCGGACGATGTAGATGTCGCCGCGGCGGACCAAGTCGCGGGCGGCCTCGTAGAAGGCGAGGAAGTCGCCCTTGGTCTGGTCGGAGGGGGGGAAGGCGTACCTGAGCGCGTGGCGAACGAACTCCGCATAGATCAGGCCGATCGCGAGGAGGGCGATCGTCGTGATCATCCTCGCGTCGGGCGCGAAGGGAACCGCCCGGCTGTTGGGCAGGCCGACGGAGGGACGGGGAGAGCTGCCAGAGTCGCGATTCAAGCGGGAGCATGGTACCTTTTCTGTCCATGAGCGACACTTCTTCCCATCCCGAGAAGCCGATCACCGAGGTGCGCATCCCCGGCACCGAGGTTCCCGACGTCCAGCGGGCGACCGCGCCGCTCGAAACCGACGCCGAGAAAACCAAGCGATGGATGGCCCGGGTCGCCGTCAGCACCGCCATCATGGCGGCCATCGCGGCGATCTCGTCCTCGCTCGCAACGGGCCACCTGAACAAGGCGATGTTCGAGACGATCCAGGAGGCGGACCAGTGGTCGTTCTACCAGGCCAAAGGGATCAAGCTCGCCCTGCTGGAGAACCGTCTGGAGGCCGCGGCGGCGGCGAAGCAGACCGTCCCCGTCGAGGAAACGAACAAGCTCGCCAGATACGAGCAGGAGCAGGCGGGAATCAAGGCCACGGCGATCGAACATCAAGACTTGAGCAAGAACCATCTGAAGCGGTACGGGCATCTGAGCCGGGCCGCAACGGCCGCGCAGATCGGGATCGCCCTTGCCGCCACGGCGATGCTGCTGCGGCGCAACGCGCTGTGGGCGCTGGCCCTGGCGGCCGGCGCGGTCGGGGCGGTGTTCCTCGTGATCGGCCTGCTCGGCTGAGGCGAGGCGGGGCGTACACTCGCGGCATGGGCGAGACGGGCGTGAACGCTGCCGATCGGGGGAGACACGGATGATGCGCTTCCGGGCGCGTGCGGTGGTTGCGCTCGTGCTGGCGGCGAGCCTCGCGTGGATGCAGGCGTGCGCGGTGAACCGGCGCATTCTCACGCGCGAGGAACTCGAGTGCCGGCGCGCCGAGTCGCTCGACGAGGCCGCGAAGGATCGATCGGCGGCGATCGACTAGATCGTCCGGCGCATGGAGCGCGAGGAGCAGGACTACGAGTCGGGCAAGGGGCCCGAGCCCGTGCTCGACGTGCTGATTATCTCTGGCGGCGGCGATCGCGGGGCGTTCGCGGCGGGATTCCTGGCCGGGTGGACGTCGGTGCAGAGACCGCTCGCCCGCCCGAAGTTCGACGTGGTGACGGGCGTCAGCACGGGCGCGCTCATCGCGCCGTTCGCGTTCACCGACGACCTGCTCGACGACGCCCGCATCCTGAAGATCTACGAGGACCCCAAGAGCGACTGGAGCCAGTTCCGCGACTGGTTCTTCTTCCTGCCCGGACGCGAGTCCTTCTTCGACCCCGCCGGGATCAAGCGGGACATCGCCCGCGAGGTGAACAAGCGGATCATCCTCGGGATCGCGCGCGGGGCGGCCGAGGATCGGCTGCTCGCCATCGGCACGACGAACCTCGATCTCGGCCTTCCGCACACGTGGGACCTCTCCGAGGAGGCCGTGCGGGCCCTCGTGACCAACAACCCCAAGCGACTGCACGAGATCCTCCGGGCCTCCGCGGCGATCCCGGCGATGTTCCCCCCGGTCGTGATCGACGATGCGCTCCACGTCGATGGCGGAACGACCTCCAACATCCTGATCGTCGATGACCTGCGGGCCCCGGACACGCCGCGCCAGATCTTCCGCCGGCTGCACCCCAGCACCCCGATCCCGCGGCTGCGCTACTGGGTGATCATCAACAACCGGATCAATCCCGAACCGAAGATCATCCAGCCGACGTGGGTGAGCATCACGCTCTCGAGCGTGGACACCATGATCCGGTCGTCGGAGCTGACGACCCTGCGGCAGTTCGCCGAGCAGATCGAGTTCATCAAGAAGACCGAGCCGGATGTGCGGGTGGAGCTGCGCTGGGTGGCGATCCCGGATTGGTGGACGCCGACCGCCGAGGGCATCTTCCAGGCGGAGAACATGCGGTCGCTGGCGGACATCGGCCTGTGGATGGGGTCAAACCCGGGGAGTTGGCGGACCGACCTGGCCCGAACCGGGCCCATGGACGTGGAAACCCCCCCATTGTGCCCGGTGGCGCCGGGGAAGTAGGGGGGTCGCCCGCCGGAGCGCCGTCCGCCGGTTCGCCGGGGAGAGATTCGCGAAAAACACGTCGAATCGCCGATGCAGGGAGCGGATCCCCCGCATCTCGTCGGAGGCATGATGCCGCCGCGATCTCGCCCCAAAATCCGGGCGAGACCTCACACAAGGATGGTTTTCGATGAGCGATACACGTCCCCCCGCCCCGACCAGTGTTGAACGCATGACCGGAGGAGGCTCGCGGGCTTCCAACGGGAGCGGTCTTGGCGGCATGCTGACCATGCTGCTGGCGATCGCCTGCATCGTGCTGATCGGCGCGTGCTTCTTCATCTACAACGCCAAGGCCGAGGCGCAGAAGTCCCTGGCCGCGACCGCCCTCGAGCTCAAGGACGCCAAGGAGACGCTCACGATCAACCAGAACGTGATGCAGGCCAAGGACATGAAGATCCAGCAGCTCGCGGCCGACCTGAACCGGAGCATCCCCCTGGCCCGCCTGCCGGAGCAGTTCAAGGCCCCGACCGTCAACGAGGCGATCGCGAGAATGCAGCAGATGGGCGAGTCGCCCGTCGCGGCCAAGGGCGGCTCGGGGAGCCTCGCGCTCCCGGCGAGCGATTCGCCCGCGGCGTGGGTGGAGACGATCGCCCGGACGGTCGCCCACGGCAGCATCAACACCAAGGAGGCCGCGGGCAACGACCCGAGCAAGATCCAGCTGCACAAGGGCATCCAGCTCGTGCTGAGCCGGATCGGCGCGTACCACAAGCCGATCTCGGGCTCGCCCGCCGACACCTACCAGGCCGTGACGGCGTTCCAGAAGGCCAACAAGCTCGCCGCCGACGGCATCATCGGCAAGGGCACCTGGGGCAAGGTCCGCGAGAAGATGGAATCGGTCGCGGGCGTGCAGACGAACTGAGCGCAGACGATGGTGTGACGGAGCGATTGAGCGATGAAGTGAAACAGCCCCGGGCCGGGTGGTCCGGGGCTGTTGCTTTCAGGGCGTTTCTTGGCACGCGCGATCGGCGCTGAAATGAGAGTCCGACGGAGTGGCGGCGGGGTCGAAGGGCCCGCTCACTTCGATTTGTCCGTCGGCTTCTCCGCCGGTTTGTCCGCGGGCTTGTCGGTCTTCTCGTTCTTGGACCGCGTGTAGACGATCTCCATGGTCTTGGATTCCGTCCCGCCATTCACGGCGAAGAACTCCTCCTTCCAGGTTTCTCTCCCGGTGATCGTGATGACGGCCTTGGTGATGATCCTCCTGCCGGTCACGGGATCGTTCGATTCACCCGCGAAGGTGAACACCTTTCCGTCGGCGCTGGCCTTGCCGGCCATGAAGAGGATGGCCGTGCTCTCGCTGTCGGCCCAGGTGGCCTCGTAGCGCTTCTCGAGGTTGTTGTAGCCCCACATGCCGCTGCCTCGAAAGAACCTGCCGCGCGAGCGGCCGTCGAACTCCATCGAGAGGAACCGATCGCCGAAGACGACCTTGCAGGTCATCGTGCCCGTGTCGGGCTTGTCCCGCCCGGGGGTCGCGACGATCGCATTCCACTCTCCCTCGAACCACTCCAGCGGACGGTGGTTCGGGCCGGCCTTGGTCGCGTCCTCCATCTCCTTCGAGAGCGGCTCGGGCTTCGCCGGCGCGATCTCCTTGGGCTTCTCGGCGGGCTTCGCGGCGCTCGGCCGCGTGGGCGCCGGGCGTGGCGGCTGGGAGGCGGGCTTGTTCTGTGCGAGCGCGGCCGGCGCGAGCAGCAGTCCGGCGGCCAGGGCGAGGGCGAGCAGGCGATTCATGTGGATGGGTTCCGTGTGTGCCGCATCGTCGGGTGCGCTCCATCGATCGGCCACGATGCCGAACGATCCGCGCAGACTGGGCTCCGTGCGGCGAGAGGGCGCAGTGTATTCGAACGCGTGGGCGCGGATCAGAGACCGCGGGCGCCTGTCGGCTCGACCGCAAGTTCTTGCGTATCAAGCCGTTGCGATGGGTTCCTGGGCGGGTGAGCCCGTTCCCATGATCGACCCCATGCGGCGAACGGCCGCCGAGCCGAGCTTCTTGCCGACCTCGTAGATCGGCCCGGGCAGCTTCTGGCAGTTGCCGATGCAGACGTCCATCGCCCGGATGATCTCGTCGGCGTCGGCCTTGGAGAGCACCAGCGCCGGGATGAGCTTGATCACGTCGAGCCGGTGTCCGGCGACCTGCGCGATGATCCGGTGGTCGCTCATGAGCGGCAGGATGATCGCCTGGCAGAACAGGCTCGGGTCGAGCTTGTGCAGCATGTCCCACGCCTGCCCGAGCAGGAACGACCTGGGTCGCTGGAACTCGATGGCGATGAACAGCCCGCGGCCGCGGACCTCCTTGACCATGTCGTACTTGGCGAGCGTCTTTCGCAGGCCGTCCATGAGGTACTCGCCGACATCGCGGGAGTTCTCGACGATCTTCTCGTGCCCGATCACGTGGAGCGAGGCGAGGCCCGCGACCATCGCGAGGTCGTTCATGCTGAAGGTGTTCTGGATCCGCGAGCAGTTGTTCATGCTCGAGAAGACCTTCTGGTGGATCCACCGCTTCGTGAGCACGCACGAGACCGGGACGTAGCCGCCGGAGAGGGCCTTGGCGATGACCATGATGTCCGGGCACCAGCCCTGCGTGCCCGCCTGGCCCATGCCGAAGTGCTCCCCGGCGAACATCCGGCCCGTACGCCCGAGGCCGGTCTGGATCTCGTCGAGGATGAAGAGCGCATCGTGCTCGTGGCAGAGTTCGGAAACGCGCCAGAGATAGCTGTCGGCGGGAATGTTCACGCCCTTGCCCTGGATGGGCTCGCAGATGAACGCGGCGACGTCGCCCTTCTTCAGCTCGTGCTCGAGCGCGCCGAGATCATTGAACGCGATCTCGGTCGTCGGGCCGAGCGTGCCGAAGCCCTCGCGGAACTCGTGGTTGCCCGTGACGGAGAGCGCGCCGAGCGTCAGGCCGTGATAGGAGCGGTGGCAGTAGACGATCCGGTCGCGCTCGGTCGCGGCCTTGGCGTGCTTGATCGCGGCGTCGATGGCCTCGGCGCCGCCGCTGGCGAAGAAGCAGGTGTCCAGGGCCGTGTCGTCGCGGAAGTCCTTCGGAGCGAGCGCGACGAGTTCGCGGGCGAGCAGGCCCGCGACGCGGAACGTTCCGACTCCCGGCAGATTCGGGAGGTCGAGGTCCATCGCCTGCTTCAGGGCGTCGCGGATGACGGGGTGGTTGCGCCCGGCCGCAAAGACCGCGTACCCACCCAGGCAGTCGATATACCGGTTGCCTTTGTCGTCAAACAAGTAGGCTCCCTGGCCACGCTGAAACTTGGCGTCAAACCCGATCGTCCGCAGAACAGCGGCGAATGCCGGATTGACATGCCGATCAAAGAGCTCCAGGGCGTTGTCGCGGTTGGCCTGCAGCAGGGCCGCGACATCGAACTTGGGCGTATCGTGATCGGTAGTAGAGGCATCAAAGGGCATTGTGGGAACCCGGGTGGGGTGAGGGGTGATTGGGGACACCATGATAAGTGGCAAACTCATCGCGGTCGGAATCGTGGCCTTGCTGGTCGTGTGGCTGGGGGCGTGGGCCTTCTACCGGTGGAACCACCCGTCGGCGTCGTGCCCGATGTCGCAGGTGATCGGTGCGCTGGGGGGGCCGTCGGGTTGTGCCGCCGCGCCGACCAATGTGGACCAATCGGAATCGGCATCGCAAACCTCCGGAACGCAGACGGCGAGTCTGACCAGGAACGATTCACCCAAGGTGGAAAAGGCAGCCATGACCACGACGAGCGCGACGACCAAGACCGAGACGGCCATGTTCGGGGCCGGGTGCTTCTGGGGTGTGGAGGCCGTGCTCCGCAAGATTCCGGGAGTCGTGGACACAGCCTGCGGATACTCGGGCGGCAACGTCCCGAACGCGACGTACAAGCAGGTCTGCACGCACACGACCGGGCACGCCGAGGTGGTGAAGATCGAGTTCGACCCGAGCAAAATCAGCTACGAGAAGCTGGTCCGCAAGTTCTTCAAGTTCCACGATCCGACGCAGATGAACCGCCAGGGGCCGGACGTCGGCACGCAGTACCGGTCGGTGATCTTCTACTACTCCCCCGAGCAGAAAGAGACCGCGGAGAAGGTGAAGAAAGAGCTCGACGCCTCCGGAAAGTACAAGGCGCCCATCGCGACCGAGATCACCAAGGCGGGCGAGTTCTGGCGCGCCGAGGAGTATCACCAGAGGTACTTCGAGAAGACGGGCCAGGAGAACACGTGCCACCTTCCGCCGGATGATGACGACTGATGCTCGCGCCGTGCGCCATGGCCAACTTCCGCCATGCTGGCTTGCACGAGCCATGCGCGCCGAGCGTTTGCTGACTCGGAACGTCGTAGTGTGAAGAAGAGCAATCTCGACACGCCCCGCCCATTGTGGGGACTGTCGATTGACAAAAACCATGTTTGCTTTGCGCCGCCCAAGGTTTGTGGTATCTTCTCTCACCCCGGCAGAAATGCCGGACACGGAGCAATCACCCGGCATCGGGCGCGGCATAGCTGTTGCAGAATGTCCGCCCGAGCCGATGAGTTCCGACCATCTGGAAACCTCCGGCCCGGCGGTGATGTCCGCGTCGGGTCGGGGGTTTTTTTCTGGGCCGGTCCGGCCCGTCTCAACACAAAGGAGCGCACGATGTTCGAGCGAACCATGAGCGTTTGCGCGGTGTTGCTGCTGGTCGCCTGCCCCATCATCGCGGCGTGCACCGAGCGGACCGACGATCGGACCGCCGTCGTGTCCAACGACCATCCCGCAACGATTCCGAATACGGAGAAGGAGCCCAAGACCATGGTCCAGACCGACAAAGTCGTCAAGACCGACGCGGAATGGCGCAAGATCCTGACCCCCGAGCAGTACGAGATCATGCGGAACAAGGGGACCGAGCGCGCCTTCACCGGCAAATACTGGGACACCACCACGCCGGGCGTCTACAAGTGCGCCGCCTGCGGCGCCGTGCTCTTCTCCTCGGACAACAAGTTCGATTCGCACTGCGGGTGGCCGAGCTTCGACCGCATGATCGAGGCCGGCACCGTCATCGAGCGTGAGGACGACAGCCACGGCATGCACCGGACGGAGGTGATCTGCGCCCGGTGCGGCGGGCACCTCGGGCACGTTTTCGACGACGGCCCGACCGACACCCACATGCGGTACTGCATCAACTCGGCGTCGATCGAGCTCGATCCGAAGGCCGGTCCCAAGGGCAAGGACAAGGCCGACGCCAAGCCGTAGGCCTCAGGCGTACTTCACCCAGGCGATCAGGCCGCCGAGGACGGCCGCGCTGACCAGCCAGAGCACGAGCATGGACCCGATCACGTACGGGACGATGCACAGCACGGCTCCCGCGGCGATGCAGCGGAGGTCGGTCTGCTTCTTGCCGTACATGAACAGGACCATCCCGATCCCGCCCAGGATCAGCCCCGACAACAGCGTCCATGGATTGGAGAGGTCCATGCGGGAGTCATCGACGCCGGAGGGCCGCCGGATGAGCGACGGGCTGTTCTCGGACGGGGGTTGACGCCGGTTGCGCGTTTCGGGACACTCATGCCATGAGCGAGGCTTCCAACCCGGGCGCGGCGAGCGCGGCGCGATTCATGGTCCGGCTGAGCGATGACCGCACGTTCGGTCCCGCGGATGCGGCGCTGCTGGCGCGCTGGGCGGGCGAGGGCCGCGTGCCGCAGGACGCCATGATCGAATCGCTCGACGGTGCCCCACCCGTTCGTGCGGGCGACCACCCGGCGATCCGTGCGGCGGTTGCCGCGCCGCCGACGGTCGCGGGCGAGCTGATGTCGCCCCCGGTGACGGATGGGCCGCTGAGCACGCTGATCCCGTATCGCAACGGCGCGGCGCTCGCGGCGTACTACACCGGCGTGTTCTCGCTGATCCCGCTGCTGGCGCTGCTGCTGGGCCCGCTCGCGATCGTGCTGGGTGTTCTCGGCCTGCGATTCGCCGCGAGGCAGCCGATGGCGCACGGGCGCGTGCACGCCTGGGTCGGGATCATCGTCGGAACGATCACACTGCTGGCCAACCTGGCCGTCATCGTGATCGCGGTGGTCGCCGGTTCCCGTTGAGCGGGAGGTCGTAGATCCGCTGCGACTTGGCGAGCGTGAATCCGAGGCGTTCGTAGAAGGCGTGCGCACGGCCGCGCTTCTCGTTGGTCCGCACGCGGAGGCGCGCCATGCCGCGCTCGACGGCCCAGGCGCCGGCGTGCTCGACGAGCGAGCGTCCGATGCCGCCGGAGCGGTGCGTCTCATCCACGACCAGCGCATCGATCTCCGCCCACGACCCGGACTCGATCGCGTGGTGGATGGAGACTTGCATGAGCCCGAGCACGCGCCCATCCTCGCCGATCGCCACCACCACGCGGCGATCATCTCCGCACGCAGCGGCGATTCGCGGGGCGATGTCCCGTGCCGTGGACGCGTAGCCGAGCTGGGTGCACAGCCGGGCGATGGCCGCGGCGTCGTCGCGTCGTGCTCGGCGGATGTGCGGCATGGCGAATCACCCGCGCGCCGGGAGCGGGAGCGACCGGGCGAGATCGAGGTAGCGAGAGAACTGATCGCGCACCTCGGCCATCGAGTCGCCCCCGAACTTCTCGCGGAAGGCCCGGGCGACCTCGAACGCGACGACGTTCTCCATCACGACGCTCGCGGCGGAGACCGCGCAGATGTCGCTGCGCTCGTACGCGCTCGTCGCCGGCTGGTGCGTGTTGAGGTCCACGCTCGGCATGCCGCGGAGCAGCGTGGAGATGGGCTTCATCGTGCCGCGGACGACGATCGGCGCGCCGTTGGTCATGCCGCCCTCGAGCCCGCCGGCGTTGTTCGTGTCGCGGATGAAGCCGAGGCTGGGCGTGTTGGCTTGCGCCGCGTCGTAGCGGATGGGATCGTGCACGCGCGAGCCCGGGCGGGCGGCGCACTCCTTGCCGAGGCCGATCTCCACCGCCTTGAACGCCTGGATGCCCATGACCGCGCCGGCGAGGCGGCCGTCCAGCCGCTCCTCCCACAGCATCGTCGAACCAAGGCCGGGCGGGCAGCCGAAGACGTGCGCCTCGACCAGGCCGCCGACGGTGTCCTTGTCGATCTTCGCCTGGCGAATGATCTCGCACTGCCGCCGCGTGATGGCGCCGTCGGCCCCATCCGGGCAATATGTCTCGGAGGCGTCGCGGAGCGGGATCAGCGAACGCCAGCTCGCTTCGGTCACCTCGCCGGCCCACGCCGCATCGAGGATCGAGCGGACGAAGCCGAAGACCTCGATGCCCACCGCCCGCAGCAGGCCTCGTGCGAGCGCGCCGGCCGCGACGCGCGCCGAGGTCTCGCGCGCGGAGGCCCGCTCCAGCGTCTCGCGGCAGTCGGTCGTCAGGTACTTGATGCTCCCGGCAAGGTCGGCGTGGCCCGGGCGGGGCGTGTGCACCGGGGGCGTCTTGTCGGTGTCGTCGAGGCGTGAGTCCTTGTTGGCGATCTTCAGGCACACCGGCGAGCCCATGGTGTGTCCGCGTCGGACGCCCGAGAGAATGTCCACCGTGTCGGACTCGATCCGCTGGCGGGCGCCGCGCCCGTACCCGCCCTGGCGGCGGTGGAGCTCGGCGTTGATGAACGCAACATCCACATCCAGGCCCGCCGGGAGGCCGGAGACGACCGCGATGACCGCGGGCCCGTGCGATTCGCCGGCGGTCTGGTAGTGCAGGTGGGCCATGGGCGGAGGATACACGATCGGGAAGCGGCTCGGGCGATGGGCGAACGGGCGGATCGTCCTACCGTCGGTCGATGAGCAAGCCGGCCGCGATGTCGTTTTCCACCACCCATCCGCGCTTCGATGCGGTCATCTGCGACATCGACGGGTGCCTCTCCCCGGAGTCGAGCGATCCGTTCGACGTCGCCCCCCTCCAGCGCATCGCCGAGCACAACCGCCTGGCCCAGGAGCGGAGGGATCGCCCCGTGCTGACGGTCTGTTCCGGCCGCCCGCAGCCCTTCGCCGAGGCGATGTGCCGGCTGCTCGGGAATACCACGCTCCCGCTCATCGCCGAGAACGGCGTCTGGATGTACGTCCCGGGGGAGAACATCTACGAGATGGACCCGGCGATCACGCGCGACCACCTCCGGGCGGTTCGTGAGGCGGGCGACTGGCTGGCGGAAGAGTTCGGCCCGCGCGGCGTGAGCCAGCAGCCCGGAAAGTCGGCCAGCGTAAGCCTTTACCATCCCGACACGGCGTACCTTCGATCGATCTGTCCGGCAATCGCCGACGAGTTCGCCCGGCGTCGGTGGTCGATGCGCGTCAGCATGACGTGGCTCTACATCAACTGCGACCTGAAGCACGTCAGCAAGGGCACGGGGATCGACCGCCTGCTCGCCAGGACTGGCCTGCGGGCGGACCGTGTGGCGGGCATCGGCGACACGCCGAGCGACCAGATCATGCTGGAAAAGCTCGCGTGGTTTGGTAGTCCGGCGAATGCCGCCCCCGAAATCCGGGAGCGAGCGAGCTTCGTCGCCGAGAGAACCGAGGCGGCGGGTGTCGTGCAGATCCTCGAGCGGCTCTCGTGCGTATGAATCGTCTCGTGCGGGGCGGTGTGCGTGCGCGTGTGACGGGCGCACCGGGTATCCATTCACGAATCGCATCTCGACCGGTCGATCATCGGCTTGGCGCGGCCGGCCCTGATCGCAACCAGGCGCAGGAAGGAACGGATGGGTTTCTACCAGGAGACTCGGAAGCGGTCCGCCGCGTTGTGCGGCAGGTGTCTCCTCGCGTGCCTGGCCCCGTGCACGGCGGGGACGGTGTTCGGCGAGGCCGCCGCGGCGGCGCCTCCCTCGAACGACACCTGCGCGCAGGCGCAGCCGATCACGCTTCCGGGGCTGAACACGGCGCAGACGTTCACGGGCACGACGATCGACGCCACCTCGGACCTTGGGCAGTCCTGCGCCCTGGGCGATAATCTGGACGTCTGGTTCCGGTTCACGGCTCCCGCGACGGGGACCTACACGTTCGACACGGTCAACAGCACGATCTTCGACACGACGCTCGCGCTGTACTCGACCTGCGGCGGGCCGAGCCTGGCGTGCAACGACAACATCGACGCGGCCAACTTCAACTTCTGGTCGGCGGTGTCGATCTCGCTGAGCGCGGGCCAGTCGGTGCTGGTCCGCGTGTCGGCGGCCCTCGGAGATTCCGACGACTTCGTGCTCAACGTCTACGGCGTGGGCGCCGTGACCAACGACGCGTGCGCAAACGCCTTCACGATCACCCTGAACCAGGTCGTGACCGGCAGCACGCTCAACGCCACGACCGACTTCGCCCTCCCGGCGGCGGCCTGCGGGTCGGAGGTCGGTTCCGGCGGCGGGAAGGATGTGTTCTTCGCGTTCACGCCGACGGCGACCGGGCCGTACCTGATCCGGATGTGCGGCTCGGCGTTCGACACGGTCCTGGCCGTGCTGAGCGACTGCTCCGGCTTGCCCGCGAGCGTGCTGGCGTGCAACGACGACTCGGTCTACTGCGCCACGCTGATGAACTCGGAGATCCCGCTGATCCAGCTCACCGCGGGGGTGAGGTATCTCATCCGCGTCGCGGGCTACGACTACGGGCCGCCCGCGGATTCCGGCGTGTTCACGCTCACGATCGGCGATGCCTCGTCGGGGATCTGCTGCCGCGGCGCGACCTGCTCGCCGATCCCCGCCGCCAGTTGCGTCCCCCTTCCCGGCAACGGAGGCGCACGGTATGTGAACCACGCGCAGGCGTGCAACGCGCCGGGACAGTTCAGGACGCCGTGCTGCTACGTGGACTACAACAAGGACGGAGTTGTGGGTGTTCAGGACGTGTTCGATTTCCTGAACGACTGGTTCTCCATGCGGGCGACTGCCATCGTGGGTGGCAACGGCAATCCCGGCGTGTTCTACGTGCAGCAGATCTTCGATTTCCTGAACGCCTTCTTCGCCGGGTGCTAGCGCCGCGCATCGATCAGTCCGCGGGGATGACGCGGAACCGCACGACAATGGCTTTGCCCTGCACATCCGCGCGAACGACGTTGGCCTGCAAGTGAAGGATGCGGCGGCCGCGATCATCCTCGACGGCAAGCCGCGAGAGGCGGTAGTCGAGCGGTGAGCCCTTGTCGTCGGTCGCTTCCACGCTCGCGCCGAATGTGGCCGCCCGGCCGCTTCCAGCCAGGCGCGGGTCGTCGAGGTCGATTCGGGCCGTGACTCGGCCGGAGCGCCTCCTGTCCGTGCCGTACATGTCCCAGGCGCTGGGGTGGAAGCCGCCGTCCCACTTCACAACAACGTCGAACCCGCCGGGCTTGTTGCCATCTGCGGCGTGCGCATGCTCGATGAGCGTCTCCTCGCCCTTGCGCACCGTGGCCTTGAACGGCGAGAGCGACGGATCGCCGATCAGAACGCGATTGAGGCCGCCCGCGGCCATGATGTTCGGCTCTTCCGGTTGTGGCGAGCCGGGCACGCAGCGCGGCAGAACGGGGCTGCCGCCGGTGGCGAGAAAGGCGTCGTCGTAGGTGGACTTGAGGGCCTCGCCGAGGGTTGCCCCGTTCTCGAGCGCGTACTCCTGCTCGAGGAGGGTGCTGTAGCCGTGGTTGGGGCCGATCGGTCCCAGGAACGCGGCCGCGCCGGCATCGATCATCGCAAGCGCGATGCTCTGGTCGGTCGGCATCTCGAAGAGGGTGGTGGTGTCGGTGCGCCCAAAGGTGGACACGATGTCGCCCTCGACGAAGACGTTGTGCGTCGCCGCGGTGTGGCACGCGCCGCTCCAGACGATCGGCGAGGAGAGGCGCAGGGCCCGGAAGCGATCCGCGGTGATCCGCGGCATGCAGTGGTCGGGGTCCTGGCCGATCTTGGCCGGGTCGTACGCCCAGTGCTTGGAGCGGTCGCGGTTGCGCTCGCCGGAGAAGAGCCAGATCCCCTGCGGGTCGGCGTTGCCGGTGATGTCGATGACGCTCGCGGGCTGGAGTTGGGGCAGCCACTCGTCGAGTCGCTTGGCCACGTCGGGGTCGGAGCCGACCTCGGCGAAGTAGAGCGATGGGCCGGTGAAGCCGGCATCCCTGCGAATGCCGGAGTTGCCCTCCTCGTAGCGCATGGACTTCTGGCCGCTGGTGATGGAGGACTGGACCCAGATGTGGCCCGCGAGGCCGTGCTCGTGCAGTTCGACGGTGCGGGCCCAGAGGGCCTCGAGAGCCTCGGGCGTGCGGGCGGTGAGATAGCCGAAGGTGAAATCCGCGAACGGGTCGTCGTCGACCCTGTTGCAGATCGAGACGATGCGCCGGTGGAGGTTGATGTCGAGGTCCTCCGGGCGGAGGATGAAGAGCACCCGCGCAGGTGGATGGACGCGAAGCCTCGCGAGCAGCGACTCGCCGTTTAGTCCGTCCCAATCGATCGTCGACGCGTGGTGGAAGTCCACCGCTCGATCGCGGATGGCGCGGTAGTGATCGTCGAACCGCTCGGAACGCACGCCGACGACGAGATAGTCTCCGCTCGTCGGAGACTTGTTCGCGGCCGGTTGTCCAATCGCTGCGGTGAGCGCGACGAGCAGGGCGAGCATCGTCCATTCTCCCAGGGGCCGGTCCCCTCGCCCCTACACGAGCAAACTGTACAG
>DASZWV010000509.1:0-2109 GCA_035546115.1 Phycisphaerales bacterium | reverse complement strand
CCCAACCGTTCCAAAGAACACGACAAGCCCGAGCACAGCAACGTACGGTCCGCCACAGAAAGCAAGCCAAGCCAGTTTGCAGACACACCCGCCATGGTCTGCCCACGTCTTTTTCACTTGCTCACCGTCCGCTGCTCGATCCGCTTCTCCGGAACCGTCTTCACCACCCGATCCACGTACGACCCCGGCGTGTGGATCGCATCCCCATCCAGCTCCCCCATCTCCACGATCCGCTCCACCTCCGCGATCACGAACGCCGCGGCCGTCGCCATCATCGGGTTGAAGTTCCGCGCCGTCTTCCGGTACACCAGGTTGCCGAACCCATCCGCCGTGTGCGCCTTCACCAGCGCCAGGTCCGCGTACAGCCCCGTCTCCAGAACGTGCTCGCGCCGCCGCGCGTGGCTCTCCGGCCGCGGCCCGACCCGCCCCGCCATCTCCTCGTACTTCCCGCTCGTCCCGAGCGGCGTCCGGTTGTGGTGCGCCGTGTCGTCCGAGGGCCTGTAGAACTCCCGGATCTCCTTCCCCGCCGCGACCGGCGTGCCCACGCCCGTCGCCGTGTAGAACGCCGGAATCCCCGCCCCGCCCGCCCGGATGCGCTCCGCGAGCGTCCCCTGCGGGTTGAACTCCACCTCGAGCTCGCCCTTGAGGAACTGGCCCTCGAAGTTCGCGTTCTCCCCCACGTACGACGAGATCATCTTCCTGATCTGCCGCGTCTGGAGCAGCAGCCCCAGCCCGAAGTCATCCACCCCGGCGTTGTTCGAGATGCACGTCAGCCCCTTCACCCCGCTGTCGCGCAGCGCCCCGATGAGCTTCTCCGGGATCCCGCACAGCCCGAACCCCCCCACCATCACGGTCATGCCGTCGCGCAGCACGCCCTTCGACTTCAGGTCCGCAAACGCATCCGCAACCGTCGGAAAGACTTTCTTGTTCGCCATGGCACGCCCAGTGTAGGAGACGACTCCCAAACCCTGCGCCTCGTCGCAAACCCCAAAAACCAGAACGCCGCGGATCTCTCCGCGGCGTTCGGAAATCTCTCCTCCAAAGCTCGAACTACCGGCGGCGTCGCGTCGCCACCAGGCCCGCCAGGCCCAGCAGCCCCGCGGCTCCCGGCGCCGGCGCCGTCGTGTCGGTCGTGACAATGTAGTTGTCGATGAACATCGAGTTGGTCAGCGTGGCGTCGCCCGGCGAGTACAGGTCAAAGTCGCTCAACGTCGCGTTCGCCCCCGCGACCTGGGTCGTGCCGGCAAGCAGCACGCTCGTTCCCGAGAGGATCGCCACGTCGTTCGTGGCGACATTAATCGCGATACCCAGGTTCACCCACGTGCCGAGCGGAGCGTTGAGGCCGATCGAGTAGTTCCCGAACGCAAATGTTGAGCCCGCCCCATCCGGATCGATCGTCACAACCACCAGCCCGTCCGACGCCCGCAGCCGAACTCCCGCGAGCGTGTTAAACGAGGAGTTGTACGCCAGCACGCCGAAGAAGCCCGCCGACGTCTGCCCCGACGGGGCGAAGATGTCGAAGTTGTTGATCACCCAGTTGTCCCCGACCGGCCGCCCCGCCACGCCCGCCGTGATGTCCGGGAAGCTGAAGCGCGACGCCGTCGTCTGGGAGATCTGCACCATCTGGCTCCCGCCCGCCGGATTCACCATGTTCGCGCCGACCAGCGTCGGCCCGACCACCTGGTGCTGCGTGTGCAACGCCGGATCGACGAACCAGCCGTCCTGGCCCTCGATCGTCCCCGCTGCAAACGTCGGTGCCTCGAACCCGTGCGAGTCATAGATGACCGCGGCCGACGCCTGCCCGGCGATTGTCATCAGCGCAAGGGCTCCCACGCTCAACATCGTCTTCATCTTCGCTCTCTCCTCCGATGCGCGCACGCACCGATCTCTTGAAGCGGACAAGCCACCTCTTACACAACCCATGCCGATCACTCGGCGACAGGGAACACATCCACGCTCTGAGCCGTTTTCTCTCTCTCGACTCGAGCCCGCCGGCGCACAGCCCCAGCGGTATCCCGGATTGTGACCTCACTTGGCCACAATTGCAAGGATTTCAGCACCCAGCCCCCCATTTGGGCAAGCGACACGTCTCCGAACCTCACTCCCCCG
>DASZWV010000508.1:0-13646 GCA_035546115.1 Phycisphaerales bacterium | reverse complement strand
TGGCGAGGGAGTTGGCCTGCATTCCGATCGCTTCGAAGCGGGAGAGGCCCGGAACGAAGGCGGTGTGATTCGACCAGTCATCAGGTTCGGCGAGGGCCGTGGTGGGTCCATCGCTCAACGGATTCGTCCAGGAGGCTCCGTTGAATCGCCAAAGATCGCGATGCTCGACGGTGTACAGGCCATTGGCCGAGAGCGAGTCGCCCCCGACAAACGTGATGGCCTGACGCAATGAGTCGTACACGAGCTTGCTGGGAATCCGGGGGGGCATGCCAGAGACTTGGCGGGTCCACGTGGATCCGTCATAGCTCCACGTGTCGGATTGGTTCGACCCGCCCGCGTAGATGCACTGATGGATGCCCGGGAAGTAGGCCATTTGTCCGCCGCTTCGAGCGGAGGGGCCCGTGATGAGCCTCTGGCTCCAATGAGCTCCGTCGAACTCCCAGGTTTGCATGCCATAGAGATTGTCGCTGAGGGCGACGATCCGATCGCGAACGGAGTCGCAGGCGATGGCGATGTCGGTGCCGATATTTGGGCCGGATGAGTCGAGCAATGTCCAGGATGCGCCGTCGTACGCCCAGGTCTGCCTATTGCTTCCGGACTGGGAAACCAGGTCGTTTCCCCCGTAGATGACCAATCTCGCGTGGGTGGAGTCGTACACCATCGAGGGCATCCGGCGCGGGGTTGGACCGGCCGCTGGGAGAGGGCGCTCGGTCCAGTGCGCTCCGTCGTATTCCCATGTCGAGGTAAGAGAGGAGGCCGAGCCGGAGGCGGCTCCGCCGAAAAGCACGCACACCCCCCGGGCCTCGTCGTAGGCGAACGCGGCGCCGAGCACGGATGGCGGCTGGGGGGAACTGGATGCGAGGGTTCGTTCTTCCCACTGAAAGCCATCGAACTCCCAGAGCATGTTGGCATACGGGAGGTAGGCGACGAGCATGTCGCGCCGGGTGTCGTAGGCCAGATAGCCGGTGCCCGGGGGGCTTCGCCTCACCCACATTCTGGGCTGTTGGCCTGGGGCGTGGCCGGCGCCGAGGGTACAGACCGCCAGCGATACGCCGAGACCGTAGAGCCTTCGAAAGCAAGGGGGCCTTCGCATTGTGCCCATGGTACTTTCTGATGCCGCGGCCGCAAAGAGAGCAAAGGGAATACCGCGGAAAAAAGAGCCGTCTGGTCGATGCAAGCATATCATTTGTCGCTCGTTTCCGGCCCCGTTTCCCACGGCCTCGGCGCGAGCTCGTGCTCAACCGATCGACCTTTTCGACCCCTCGCTTGCGCTCAGGGTGCTGTTGCCATGCCAAACGAAAACCCCGCCGCCGACTCCAACGCCCCCAACTCCAACTACTCCGAGGACCAGATCAAGATCCTCGAGGGGCTCGAGGCTGTGCGCCTGCGCCCCGGCATGTACATCGGCGGCACGGACATCCGGGCGCTGCACCACCTGGTGTACGAGGTGGTGGACAACTCGATCGATGAGGCGATGGCGGGGTTTGCCGACACGGTGAGCGTGACGATCAACGCGGATGGGTCGGTGTGCGTGCTGGACAACGGGCGCGGCATCCCGACAGCGCCGAAGAAGCACGAGAACCCGGCGTACGACGGCAAGCCGGCGGTGGAGATCGTGCTGACGGTGCTGCACGCGGGGGGCAAGTTCGGCGAGGAGGGCTCGGCGTACAAGGTGTCGGGCGGGCTGCACGGGGTGGGCGTGTCGTGCGTGAACGCGCTCAGCGAGTGGCTGGACTGCGAGGTGTACCGCGAGGGGAAGATCTACTCGATCGGCTTCGAGCGCGGGCGGACGAAGCAGCCGCTGCACGTGGTGGGGGAGAACACGAGCGGGACGCAGAGCGAGCTCGGAGGCGGGAAGGCGTTCAAGACGGGCACGAAGGTGACGTTCATGCCCGACCACGAGCTGTTCCCGGACACGACGTTCGACTACACGATCCTGGCGACGCGGCTGCGCGAGCTGGCGTATCTGAATCCGGGCGTGACGATCCGGTTGCGGGACGAGCGCGTGGGGCCGGACGGACGGATCCGGCACGACACGTTCAAGGCGGAGGTGGGGCTGACGGAGTACGTCGAGCACCTGATGACGGGCAAGACGCCGGTGTCGGCGGTCGTGCACGTGAAGAAGCGGGACGAGGCGGCGAACCTGTTCTGCGAGGTCGCGATGCAGTACCACGACGGGTACAACGAGACGCTGCTCTCGTTCGCGAACAACATCAACAACAAGGACGGGGGCACGCACGCGGGCGGGTTCAAGGTGGCGTTGACGCGCACGATGAACTCGTACGCGAAGAAGGCGGGGATCCTGAAGGAGAAGGACCCGGCGCCGACGGGGGAGGACCTGCGCGAGGGGCTGATCGCGATCGTGTCGGTGAAGCTGCCGAACCCGACGTTCAACAACCAGCCGAAGGAGCGGCTGCTGAACCCGGAGATCGAGGCGTTTGTCTCGCAGGCGGTGGGCGAGGCGCTCGAGGCGTGGCTGGAGGAGAACCCGGCGGAGGCCAAGCGCATCTGCCTGAAGGGGATCGTGGCGGCGCAGGCGCGCGAGGCGGCACGCAAGGCGCGCGAGCTGACGCGGCGGAAGAGCGCGCTGGACTCGGGGTCGATGCCGCACAAGCTGCGGGACTGCAAGACCAAGGACGTGGACCGGTCGGAGATCTTCATCGTCGAGGGTGATTCGGCGGGCGGGTCGGCGACGCAGGGGCGGGATGTGGAGACGCAGGCGATCCTGCCGCTCAAGGGCAAGATCATCAACGTGGAGAAGGCGCGCCTGGACAAGGTGCTGGGCTTCGAGGAGGTGCGAACGCTGATCTCCGCGCTCAAGTGCGGCATCGGCGAGGAGTTCGACATCGCGAAGCTGCGGTACGGGCGGGTCATCATCATGACCGACGCCGACGTGGACGGCTCGCACATCCGGACGCTGCTGCTGACGTTCTTCTTCCGGCAGATGCCGGAGCTGATCCGGCGCGGGAAGGTGTTCATCGCGCAGGCCCCGCTGTACCAGCTGGCGTGGGGGTCGGGCAAGAGCAAGAAGATCGAGTACGTGGTCTCCAACGCGCGGCTGTACGACATGCTCACGGAGGTGGGCCTGCAGCGGGCGGCGCTGGTGGTGCGCAAGACGGAGGGGGACCCGGCGACGGTGGTCGTGGATGAGACCACGCGGCAGCCGGTCGCGGCGCGGCGGATCGAGGGGGCGGAGCTGGAGCGGGCGATCCGCGTGCTGCGCCGGCTGCGCGAGCTGGTGGAGGTGGCGGAACGCCGCGGCGTGAAGTTCCCGGATCTGCTGAGCGCCCGTTCGGGCGATCCGTCGGGCGGGGGCAGGCTGCCGACGCACCGGCTGGTGTGGACGGGCGGCGAGGCGTGGGCGTGGAGCGAGGCGCAGGCGAGGGAGGTCGCGGCGGCCAAGGGGCTGCGGGTGGAGGAGATGAGCGAGGATGGCGGCGGGGAGGCGCCGGCCGCGGAGGCCTCGCCGGCTCCGGAGGCCAATCGCAAGAACGCGGCGCAGCTGCGCGAGCTGCACGAGAACCGGGAGCTGGAGCGGGTGTTCGAGCTGCTGAATCGCGCGGGGCTGAGCGTGACGGACTACGCGCTGGTGCAGGAGGAGTCGGTGACGGGAGAGAAGCTGCCGACGAAGTATGCGTGGGAGCTTGTGCAGGCCAAGGGGCACGTGGAAGAGGCGCCCGAGGCGGCAGCGGGCGAGGAGGGGGAGGCGGGGGATGAGGAGCGCGTCGCGTCGGTGAAGGTGACGGCGAACCAGAAGTGGATCGAGGTGGCGAACATCCCGGGGATCCTGGAGGCGCTGCACGAGGTGGGGCGTCGCGGGCTGGAGATCAAGCGGTTCAAGGGTCTGGGCGAGATGGACGCCGAGCAGCTGTGGGACACGACGATGGATGCGTCGCGCCGGACGCTGCTGCGGGTGTCGTGGGACGGGGCGGCGGAGGCGGACACGCTGTTCTCGATCCTGATGGGCGAGGAGGTGGAGGATCGGCGGCGGTACATCGAGGAGCACGCGCTCGAGGTGAAGAACCTGGATGTGTGACTGGGCGGCCGTTTATCAGACGTGAAGCTGCGCGCGGTGCGCGGGCGCATCGGCCGGGGTGCCCGGGGCCGGCCCGATCGCGGGGAGTTCGACCGGACTCGCGGGGTGATCCGGCCGATGTCCGGCGGGGTATTCCCTTCGCACCAAGAGGAGAACGCGCGGATGTCGGCACGCTCGGGGCCATCGAAGGTCGGCCAGGCAGGCAAGGGGTCCAGGGCGAGCGGCCCGGACTCGCGCGGCCGTCCGAACAGCCTCGGGCTGAGCCAGACGGAGCTCGAGGCGGTGCACGCGCAGCTGGACGGGGGCGCACCGGCGGAGACGGCGCACCGGAGGCAGTCGGCGCGGCTGGCGTACCGCCAGGACGGCATTCTGCTGGACATCGTTCAGCCGGGCGGGGGGCAGACAACGATCTGCGTGGCGTGCAGGAACCTGTCGCGAACGGGGCTCGGGTTTCTGCACTCGTCGTACCTGCACACGGGCACGAGGGTGGTGGCGAGGCTGATGCACCACTCGAAGCGGCTGGTGCCGATGGAGGCGCGGGTGGTGCGGTGCCGGCACGTGACGCGTCATGTGCACGAGGTGGGGCTGATGTTCGATGAGCCGATCAACGTGCGCGACTTCATGTCGCCGGACCCGCTGAACCAGACGTTCACGTGCGAGAAGGTGGATCCCGGGCATCTGACGGGGACGATGCTGATCATCGCGGAGTACAAGATCGAGCAGGCGTGCGTGCAGTCGATGCTGCGGGACACGGCACTGGACTTCGTGTTCGCGACGAGCATCGAGGAGGGCGTGGAGGCGGCGCGCAGGGGCGTGGAGATCATCGTCTGCGACGACACGTTCGAGGCGGGCACCGGGGTGGACTTCGTGGCCAGGGCGCGGGCGGCGGGCGTGCGGTCGCCGATCATCCTGATGTCGGGCGACGTCTCGGAGCAGAGCCTGTCGCGGATCCGCAAGGCGCAGGTGAACGCGTTCCTGGCCAAGCCGCTCAAGCAGGACCTGCTGCTGAGGGCGATCGCGGAGTTTCTGCTGGTGACCGTCGCGGGCGCGGAATCGTCGGGGCCGCTGTACACGACGCTCCCGGCCCGGTCGGCGATGCTCGGCCTCGCGGACAGCTTCGTGGACGATCTGCACTCGATCGCGGAGCAGGTTGAGGAGCTGGCGACCAGGCGGGACGCGAAGGGGATCCGCAAGCACTGCCTGCGCGTGGGCGGGCCCGCGGCGTCGCTGGGGTTCGAGCCGATCGCGGGGCTGGCGACGCGCCTGGCGGCGGCGCTCGAGACCGACGCGGCGTTCGACGACTCGGCCATGGCTCTGAACGCGTTCATCAGCGGGTGCAAGAGCGTGCGCAAGGGTGTTCGGCCGGAGGCGCCCGCGGGGGCGGCGCCGAGCGCGAGCCAGCCCTCCGCCGGGGGTGGTGCGGACAAGCACGCCAAGGCGGACGACAAGCACGAGGCGCACCCGCCGGCGAAGGCTGCGTAGCGGTTTCGCGTACGATTCGGCGTGTCCGAAGAACGAGGCGAGCTGAACGATGCGGTGCCTCTTCCCGTCGCGGGGAGGGGTGTGCTGCCGGTCTCGGAGTGCTTCGCGTCGATCCAGGGGGAGGGAAAGCTGGCGGGCGTGCCGAGCTTCTTCGTGCGGCTTTCGGGGTGCAACCTGCGGTGCGCGTGGTGCGACACGCCGTACGCGAGCTGGGATGCGGGGACGGCGGAGAGCCTGGGAAATCTGAGCATCGACGAGATCGTGTCGCGCGGGCGCGAGAGCGGGATGGCCCACGCGGTGTTGACGGGGGGCGAGCCGATGCTCTTCGCGGGGCTGTGCGAGCTGTCGTCGCGGCTGGCACGGGCGCGGGATCACGGGGGGGCGGGGATGCACATCACGATCGAGACGGCGGGGACGGTGATTCCGACCGAGGATCGCGCGGGGGAGTGGCCGCTGCGGTGCGATCTGATGTCGATCAGCCCGAAGCTGGCGAACTCCACGCCGCGGAATGACCCGCGAGATCCCGGGGGCGCGTGGGAGAGACGGCACGAGGAGCGGCGGCTGAACGTGGCGGTGGTGCAGGAGCTCATCGATCGTGCGCGAGGGGATGGGAGCTCGTTGCAGATCAAGTTCGTGGTGAGCGGCGAGCGGGATCTGGCGGAGATCGACGGCGTGCTCTCGGGGCTCCGCGGTTGGGGACCGAGCGACGTGCTGCTGATGCCCGAGGGTGTGTCGCGGGTGCCGGAAGAGCGGAAGCGCCTGCTGGTGCGGGCGTGCATGGAGCGGGGCTGGAGGTACTGCCCGCGGCTGCACATCGAACTCTTCGGCAACCGGCGGGGTACATGAAAAAGGCGGCGCGGTCCGATAACGGTCGTCCCGGCGGGCAGGTCGGGGCCGGGGGACGGGGCGTGCAGGATCGGCATGATGTCGAGTGAGTGGATTCCAACCCGTTCTCTGACATGCTGTTATGCGATGGGCTGCGGGCCCGAGGGCGGCGAATCGCGTCCCAATGGGGGAAACGCATAGCCCATCCAATGCGAATAGACGATACACAAGGCTGGGACGTTTTTTCGGAGAGGCTTGAGACATGCGTCTGTACATCGTCAGGCACGGCAAGGCCACGGATGCTCAGCCCGCGTGCTCTGCGTGCGCGTGTGGCGCGGGGACCGGCGGGGGCGAGGATGACTTTTCGCGGGGGCTGACGGGGCGCGGCCAGGCGCAGGCCCGGTTTCTGGCGGCGAGGATCGCCAAGGACGGGCGCGCGATCGCGACGATCGTGAGCAGCCGATTTCCGCGAGCGCTGCAGACGGCGCACGCGATCCAGCGGCCGCTGGCGTGCGACCTGCTGACGGATGTCCGGCTCGAGGTAGACCACGAGGTGTCGGAGGCCCTGGAGATCATCCGCGAGAGCGAGAACGAGCGGGACTTGATGCTCGTGGGGCACAATCCGCAGCTGGGGGAGCTGATCAGCGTGCTGTGCTCGGGGCTGCCGCCGCAGGAGCTGATCCTGAAGACGGGGGAGATGGTGGTGATCGACATTCGACCGAGCCAGCCGGTGGGATCGGGGAAGCTGGTGGACCGGGCGCGGCTGAGCGACAGCGCGCAGGCGGACGACACGGTGATCGGGGATGTGGAATCGCTGGTCCACAAGGCGCGGTGAGGCAAGCGGCGGGGCGAAGGAATGAAAACGGCCCGGGACGAGTCCCGGGCCGGCGTTGTTTCGTGGATGGCGCGAGGCTCACTTGCGGGCGAGCAGATCGCGGATCTCGGTGAGGAGCTTCTGGTCGGGCGTCGGGCCGGCGGGAGCGGCGGCGGGCTGCTGCTTCTCGAACTTCTTCTTGGCGGTGTTGAAGGCCTTCACGACGAGGAAGATGATAAAGGCCAGGATGATGAAGTTGATCAGGATCGTGATGAAGTTGCCGTAGGCGAGCACCGGGCCGGCCTTGCGGGCCTCGTCCAGCGACAGACCGGTCGCGACCTTGTCGCTCAGCGGGTAGTACAGATTCCTGAAGTCCACCTTGCCCAACAGGAGCCCGACAGGCGGCATGATGATGTCGTCGATCAAGGACTTCACGATGCCCCCGAACGCGCCGCCGATGATCACCGCGACCGCCAGATCGAGCATGTTGCCCTTGAGCGCAAACTCCTTGAACTCTTTCATCATTCCCATGGGCTGAGTCTCCTTGGTGAGCCGGATTCACGAGGGGCCCGGGCGGGCCGATCCGGTCGGAGCATCCTATCAGGAATGGGCTTTTCTTTCAGGAAAAGCGGGGGATTCGTCGCCGGGAAGGAAAGAAAAACCGCCGCGTTCCGGGAGGAACGCGGCGGTGGTTGTGGAGCGAGGATGTCGGGGAGCGGGGCTCAGCGCTCGACGTAGTTGACCTGCTCGTCGTTGCGGACGTCCTTGACGTGGTCGGCGGAGGTCAGCGTGCGGATGACGAGTTCGCCGGTCTTGGAGCCGGTGCAGACGATGTCGAACATGACCTCCTGGCCGACGCGGAGGGTGCCGACGTTGAAGGTGACCTTGTTGCCGGCGGCGCTGGCGCCCGCGAAGGTGGAGCGCTTGAAGTCAAGGCCGGGGTCGAGCTCGGCCACCATCTTGACGTTGGTCAGGTCGATCTGGCCCTGGTTGCGGACGCGGTAGTGGAAGACGTGCTCGTTGCCCAGCGGGACGACGCCGGTGTCGTCGATGATGCTCGTGCCGATGTCGGGCACACCCTCGAACATGGTGGAGCAGGAGGCGCTGACGGCCTCGGCGCAGTCGGCGCTGGCCATGGCCTTGTTGTCGACCTTGCCGAGCGCGCCGCCGGTGCAGTTGACGGTGAGCTCCTTGCTGGCGCCCGGGGCGAGGGTGCCGAGGTTCCAGTTCACGCGGCCGCCGGCGCCGACGCCGCCGTCGGAGGCGGAGGCGAAGGAGAGTCCGCCGGGGAGCATGTCCTCGACGCGGAGGTTGGTGGCGGGGGCGTCACCCTTGTTGGAGACGGTGATCTTGAACTGCGACGGGCGGCCGATGAAGACGGTCGTCGGGCAGGTCTTGGTGATCGCGAGGACCGGGGCCTTGACGGCGACGGCCACGTCGTTGCTGGTCGCGGTCAGGCCGTTGTCGGCCTGGGCGCGGGCGTGGTTGACGAACGAGCCGGTGCGGCCGGGCTTGGCCGCGAACGTGCGGGTCTGGCTCTGGCCGGCGCCGAGGGAGCCGACGTTCCAGGAGAGGCTGCTCTTGCCGTCGGAGGTGAGGCCGGAGGGGAGGTCGTCCATGATCTGGACGTTGTTGGCGACGCCGGTGCCGGTGTTGGTGACGGTGAGCGTGTAGGTGACCATTCCGCAGGGCGTGGTCTCCTTGGGATTGACGTCCTTGGTGATCTTGAGGGCGGGCTGGACGACGTTGGTCATGCAGCAGACCGAGTTCATCCAGGTGGCGCCCATGCAGGACTTGACCTGGCCGACGTTGGAGGCATCGGCGGTGACCTTGATGGTCTTGCAGCCGTGCGGGGGCAGGTCGCCGACCATGAAGCCGCCGTTGCCCATGGCCGGGTCGCTGGAGACGACGCGGGCGCCGTCGATCGTGTACGAGACGTTCACGTTCGAGAGGGTCATCCCGGTGAGGTTGCAGACCTCGATGTTGTACGTGAAGTTCTGGCCGGCGATGACCTCGCGGGGCATCTGGCAGCAGAGCTGCAGGGCGCTGGTGGCCCGATCACCCGTCGGCAGGTACATGCAGTTGCCGGTGGCGGGAGCGGGGGCGGGAGCCGGGGCCGGCGCGGGGGCCGGCTGGGGGTGCTGCACCGGGCGCGGGGCCGGGGCGGGAGCCGGGGCCGGCGCCTTGACCCACTGATCGTGGATTTCAATGTTGCCGTAGGTGCTGCGGACGCCAGAGTTGGCCTGCTGGGCATCACACCCGATCGTCCATCCAGAGAGGCCGAGCGCCAACGAGAGGGCAGCGGCTTTGAACATGCGAGCCATCGAAGATCTCCTTGATTGCATTCGCTCGGGCCGGAGGCCCGAAGCACCGACACCCACTATCGGGCAGATTCTTTGGTCCAGCGGGACGAATGCACAAATGGTTGTTGAAACCCGGGTTGGCGCCCCGCGAGCCATGGAGGGGCAAGAACATCCCGCACCAACCGACCGGATCAAAACGACCGTAAGCAAGTACTCGCCAACGGTCAACTCAGGGAAGATTCGGGGATTTCACCCTTCTTCTTCCCGAATCGACAAATCCATCGGAAAGATGATGCCTGCTTCGAAGCAAATCCAGCGAACAAATCGGGCCGCGCAGCATTCGCCGACGTTGCCTCCCCACTATAGGGTATTCCAAGGCCGGAGTCCGCATCTGGTCGGAAATCTGGGGCACGGGCGAGGGCGGAAACCAGGTCGTCGAGCATTTGGCTTGGGCGCGAGCCGGTGCCGCGGAGATAAAAAATGGAGCCGGGGGGATTCGAACCCCCGTGCCGGGACAGTCACACCGCCGCCTCTACGCGCGTGTTCCGTCTATTGATCTCGGCGGATGGGACTGCGACGGACAACATTCCCAGCCGCCCAGCATCCGGAGTTGTCTCGCCCGCACGCCCGGAGGCGCCGCGTGAGGGCCAGCTCGATGGCTTCAATCCGCACGTCATCGAGCATCGCGTGCGGATCGGGCTGCCTTGTTTAGGCCGCCAGAGCGTAGCTGTTGTTGCCAGCTAAAAGTGTTGCATGTGTTTTGCGTGGCCGCATGCTCCACGGCGCGCCACGACGATGCTTCCCTGCCCGGTCGATCACCAGTGTCGGCCCCGTGATGTCAAAGAGTGGGAATGATAGGGCGAGACCGGCGCGGTTCAGCATCCGACGAACCAGGCGTTGAGAAAATCGAAGATGTCCTGGACGTCGAGGCCGCCGTTGTGATTGAAGTTGGCGCGCTGGTCGCCGGCGAACCAGGCGTTGAGGAACTGGAAGATATCGACGACGCTGAGGCCGTTGACGCCGTCGAAGTCCGCGGGACAAGCGACGGCGGACGACTCGGGGAAGGTGCCGTGGAGCTGGGCGGAGACGGCGATGGAGCCCCAGGTTGCGCCGGTGGTGAGAGGGAACGAGGCGAAGTAGCTGATCGAGAAGTCGCGCCCGCCGGAGGGGCCGGGGGTGGATGAGACGGCGCCGGAGAGGATCTGGCCGGTGGTGGTCGCGCCGGTGAGGGCGAGGTTGAACGGTCCGCTGCACTGGCCGCCGTGGTTGTGCAGCGTGGTGCAGGGCAGCCCGGTGGCGGAGTAGTTGACGGTGCCGGCGGCGGCGCTGGCGAGGTTTGCCCCGCTGAAGACGAGATTGCCGGAGTCGAGCTGGGCGGGAAGCGTCGCGGGCGCAGAGGCGAGCGTGTCCACGATGAGCCCGTTCACGGTCATGCCGACATCACCGCCCATGGACACCGTGCAGGAGATGGGAGGGGAGGCGATGTGGATGGACTTGACGATGACGGAGGAGTTGTCGGCGGCGACGCCGAGCTCGAGCGAGGCCGCCGCGGCGATGTTCATCCATTGCGTGTAAGAGCCGGCGAGGGTGGCCCGGAAGGTGATGGTGCTGGAGGCGTCGAGGACGGCCTGGGTGGTTTGGGCATCGGCCGCGGGAACGAGGGAGAGTGCGCCGATCGCGCAGAGCATGGATCGCGCGGCCCGGCACCGATGGAGGTTCGGAGGGAGCATGGGCGCGGAGTGTACATGAGAACCGCGATTTCGCACAAGTGCCCGGGCGAGGGATGGGGGCACGGGCGGCGAGCCGGTCGCAAGTATCACGCGAGCATGGACTTGGGTTGCGACCTACGCGGGGCGGATCGTCCGGCGGCGTCGGCCGAACCCGGCGAAGCACGCGGCGAGGGCGAGCAGGGCGCCGGTGCCGGGGGTGGGCGACTGGGAGATCTTGATGTTGTCCAGGCCGAAGCGGTCGATCTTGGTGCCGCCGATGGTGATGTAGTTGTTGAGGTCGATGCGGATGGTGACGGTCTGGCCGCAGATCGGGCCGGACTCGAAGTCGAAGTGCTTGTGGGCCAGGGGCATGGTGCCGGGGATGACGGTGGAGGTGGGGCTGGCGGGGTCGGTGTCGAGCGGATTGAACTCGCGGTCGAAGAGGACGACGCCGGCATCGCCGATGATCTTGATGGACTTGGCTGAGAGGTCCTCGCCCTGTCCGGTGATCATGTTGTACGTGGCGGCGAGATCGAACGAGTGCAGGCAGACCTGGTAGCCGGCGTCGGCGAAGAAGGAGACCTGGAGGATGCCGGGCTCGAGGCCGCCGTCGCGGTCGCGGTAGATCACGTTGGCCAGATCGCCGAAGACGCGCGAGGCGTCGAAGGGGTTCGATCCGCCGCCGAGGCGCAGCACCGGGGAGTAGACGATGTTGACGTTGGGCGTGACGCCGCCGTCGGGTCCGTAGTGGAACTGGGGCGGCTGGTAGGTCGCCGGATCGCCGACGCGATTGCCGTAGCTCGTGGGGATGAGCGAGAGGTTGTCCGAGCCGGTGTCGAACGTGAGCACGGTCGCCGGGGCGACCGATGCGAGGGCAGAACACACGAGCCCCGCAAGGGCGGAAGAGAACAAACGCATAGAGACCGCCTCCTGGGCCGGGGCGTGCGCACGAGAACGCACGACGCGACCATCGCGAGATCCGAACGGTCTCTCTCTTGAAGCCCCCTCCCTCTCTCCCCCGAAGCGTGGGGTATCTCCCCGCTGCGCCTAAGTTATCACACGGTCCCATACGAACCAAGGAAAAACGATCAGGAACTTGGACCGGTGTGAACCTCGGCAATGCGGCCGGAGGGAGGAGTTTTCGCGGCCGACCCAGAGCACCCAGATTGACATGGGGAGGGGGAGCGCGCCCGTATCATCCGCGCGATGCCACTCTCGCCAATCGCCGACGTGCTTGACGATCTTCGTGCCGGGAAGATGGTGATTCTCACCGACGATGAGCATCGGGAGAACGAGGGCGACCTGATCCTGGCGGCGGAGCATGTGACGCCGGAGGCGATCACGTTCATGCTCTCGGTGGCGCGGGGATACATGTGCCTCTCGCTCACGGGGGCCGACTGCGACCGGCTGGATCTGCACCCGCAGACGGGCGTGAACACGTCGGCGCGGGGGACGCCGTTCACGGTGTCGATCGACGGGCACCCGAAGCACGGGTTCACGACGGGGGTGTCGGCGCGCGAGCGGGCGAGGTCGATCCTGATGGCGATCGATCCGGCGACGGGGCCGGGGGACTTCGTGCGGCCGGGGCACATCAACCCGCTGCGGTCGCGCGATGGGGGCGTGCTGGTGCGCACGGGGCAGACGGAGGGATCGCTGGACCTGTGCAGGCTGGCGGGGCTGAGGCCGGCGGCGGTGATCATCGAGATCATGCGCGACGATGGGGAGATGGCGCGGATGCCGGACCTTGAGCAGATCGCCGCCAGGCACGGGCTGAGGATCTGCTCGGTGGCGCAGATCATCGAGCACCGGCTGGCGCGAGAGAGCCTGGTGCGGCGGATGGAGCCGGCGGGGGGGACGCCGATCCGCACGCAGTTCGGGGAGTTCAATCTCATCGCGTTCCGGGCGCTGGTGGATCCGCTTCCGCACGTGGCGCTGTGCGTGGGCGGGGTGGGAGACCTGGATTCGAGCGGCCGCGTGCGGCGCGAGGCGGAGCCGACGCTCGTGCGCGTGCACCGGCGACACCTGCTCGGCGACCTGTTCCTGGACCTGGACTCGGCGAGCGACGGGCCGACGGGGCGGACGCTGCACCGCGCGATGCGGGCCGTGCAGCGCGCGGGGCGCGGCGCGGTCGTGTACCTGCGGCCGGAGGGCTCGCCCGATGGGGCGCCGGCGGGCTCGGCGCAGCTGGAGCGGGCACTGCAAACGGTGGTGCGCCCCGAGGGAACTCCGGGTGATGTGCCGAGTCTCGCGATTGCATCCGCGGTTTCCGGACCGCCGAACGTGCGGGAGATCGGCGTGGGAAGCCAGATTCTCCGGGAGCTCGGGCTGAGCAGGCTGCGGCTGCTGAGCAATCACCGCTATGAGCTTCCGGGGCTGGAGGCGTTCGGGCTGGAGATCACGGATTGGGTTGCGCTCGACGGACCGGATGCGTGAGGCGGCGCGCGGGTGCGGCGTGGAACGAGCGCGATTGCGGCAAT
>DASZWV010000507.1:0-2255 GCA_035546115.1 Phycisphaerales bacterium | reverse complement strand
AGCGCCGCTTGAAGGGCGGATTCGCCGCCACCAACGACCAGCTCCTCGACGCCATGAGCTTCGCCTTCCACAACCTGAAGCTCGTTGTAGAGCCCGGCGGCGGCTGCTCCCTCGCCGTGCTCCTCAACAACCGCAAACACTTCGCCGACCGCGGCCCCGTTCTGGTGATCCTCTCCGGCGGGAACGTGGATGCGGAGATGTTCTCGCAGGCGATTGCGCGGAAGCCGCCGAACTAACCCCCTCCCTGCCCTCCCCCGTTCGGGGGAGGAGGACCACGACCGCCTCACCTTCAACGAGACGCGCGCCACCGCTTCCTCCCCCGAACGGGGGAGGGAAGCATGCGAGCTGCCTCCCAAGGCACGGTGCAGGAGGGGGTGTGCCCTTCCCCGCCCTGCCGACCGCGCCCTATATCCACCCCATGCAAGCCTTCGCGACTCTCCTGGAGCGCCTCGTCCTCACCCCGGCGCGCAACGCCAAGCTTGCGCTGATCGTCGACTACCTGCGCCACACCACTGACCCCGAGCGCGGCTACGCCCTCGCCTGCATCACGGGCGACCTCTCCATCCCCTCCGTGAAGCCCGCCATGATCCGCGAGATGACGGCGGCTCGCGTCGACCCCGTCCTGCTCGCGCTCAGCTACGATTATGTCGGCGATCTCGCCGAGACCGTCTCGCTCATCTGGCCCGCTCGCCCCGGCGCCAACCGCGAACCGGAGCTGCCCGAAGTGGTCGAGACCCTCAACGAGGCCAGCCGCATCGAAGGACCGCGCCGCGTCGAAAGCTGGCTCGACGCCATGAGCTCCACCGGCCGCTGGGCGCTCCTGAAGCTCGTCACCGGCGGACTCCGCGTCGGCGTCTCCGCGCGCCTGGCCCGGCAAGCGGCCGCAGACTTCGGCAAGGTCGACGTCGCCGAGATCGAGGAGATCTGGCATGGCCTGACGCCGCCCTACGAAAGCCTGTTCGCCTGGCTCGAAGGCAAGGCGCCCAAGCCCGTCTCCGCCGCCCTCGCCCCGTTCCGCCCGGTGATGCTGGCGCATCCGCTGCTGTCGAAATCCGAACGCTCAGACCCCGACGCCCTCGATCCGGAAGCGGTGACGCCCCACCAGTACGCCGCCGAGTGGAAATGGGACGGCGTCCGCGTCCAGCTCGTCAGCGAAGGCGGCGTGCGCCGCCTCTACACCCGCAATGGCGACGATATCTCGAAAGCCTTCCCCGACCTGCTTGAGCACGCCGACTTTAATGCGGCCCTCGACGGCGAACTCCTCATCCGTAGCCCCGACGGCGGTGTCGCCTCATTCAACGAACTGCAGCAGCGCCTCAACCGCAAGACAGTCAGCCCGAAGCAGATGGCCGACCGCCCCGCCTTCCTGCGCGCCTACGATCTGCTGGTCGAGAACGGCGAGGACATCCGCCCAGCTCCTTTCGCTGACCGCCGCAAGCGCCTCGAGCGTTTCGTCGTCTCGCTGCACGACGCCCGCATCGATCTCTCGCCCATGATCCGCTTCGAAACCGCCGCCCAGCTTGAAGACCTGCGCCGCAACCCGCCTACGCCCGAGATCGAAGGCCTGATGCTGAAGCGCTGGACGGCCCCGTATGTCGCCGGCCGCCCCGCCGGCCTCTGGCACAAATGGAAGCGCGACCCGCACCTCATCGACGCCGTGCTGATGTACGCCCAGCGCGGCCACGGCAAGCGCAGCTCCTACTACTCAGACTTCACCTTCGGCGTCTGGCGCAAAACCGAGGAAGGCGCCGAACTTGCTCCCGTCGGCAAGGCCTATTTCGGCTTCACCGACGAAGAGCTGATGCAGCTCGACAAATACGTCCGCGACCACACCTACGAGCGCTTCGGCCCCGTCCGCTCCGTCGTCGCCAGCAAGTCGGAAGGCCTCGTCCTCGAAGTCGCCTTCGAGGGCATCCAGCGCTCGCCCCGCCACAAGTCCGGCGTCGCCATGCGCTTCCCCCGTATCCATCGCATCCGCTGGGACAAACCCGCCGCCGAGGCCGACACCATGGCCACGCTCGAGGCGATGCTGGAGCCGTAGGCTCACCCCCTCCCCGTCCTCCCCCGTTTGAGGGAGGCGTGACCGTTGTGCTTCGCTACGCCGGAACGACGGTCGAGATCGGATTCCCCCCCGAACGGGGGAGGTTAGGAGGGAGTGCGGCCCCACCACGCGAACCGGGTTCAGCCTGCCCCCAAATCACGCTAACCACGCGCCATGAACCTGCAGCAGATAGAAACCTGGGCGTTCGACCTCT
>DASZWV010000506.1:0-19803 GCA_035546115.1 Phycisphaerales bacterium | reverse complement strand
CGCATCGGCCGCGGCCCAGGCGGCCAGCGGCATGAGCGTGGCGTAGGCCGCCATGGGCCAGTGTCCCTCCGGCTCGGCGATGAGCGCGACGATCGTGTAGAACACGAGGATCGGGGCCGCGGCGCAGATCAGGAAACACTGGCCGGCCCAGCGCGGATCGTCGCGCCAGCGGCCCTCCGGCCGCATCGTCCGCCACCCCATCGCCGCGAGCACGAGCCATGGCCCGATCATCCCAAGCTGCTGGACGAGGAGCTCGGGCAGCCAGAGCGGCGACCACGGCCGCTGCTCGCCGGGGGCGATCGGCACATCGCCCCCTTGCATCCCCAGATGGCCCAGCAGGTGCGCGACGGTGGCCCACTCGTGCCGCGAGTTCCACAAGATGACAGGGACGAGCCCGAGCACGGCGAGAACGATGCCGAGCGCGAACCACGCACGCTGGCTCATCGCGACGAACATGCGCCGCTCACCCCGCGGCCGCACGAACGCGAAGACGATCAACCCCGGCACCAGCAGGAGCATCGTGTACTTGAAGAGGAATCCGACGGCCACGGCGAGGCCCACGAGCGCCCAGTGCCAGCCGAGCATCGGATCGTCCGGCGCGATCGGCAAACCGGGGTCCGTGTCCTTGTCCGCCTGCGCGGCGCGCTGCGCCCTCCAGAAAGCCCAGCACGCCACCGCCCAGCATGCGACATACCCCCCATCGATCGTCATCAGGATTCCGGCCGCCTGCAGCGCGGGGGCGAGCGTGTACGCCAGCGCGCTCAGCCCCCCAACCATGGCGGGCGTCGCCCAGCCCGCCGACGCCTCGACGCGCTCGCCGCGGGCCGGGGCGCGCCCGCGCGCATCCGCGCTCAGATCGCGGGCCAGAGCCCCCACGGCCAGCGCCCCGATCGCCGAGGCGATCGCCGTCGGCAGGCGCACGGCCCACTCGGCGTTGCCGAACAGGTGCGCGCTCAGCCAGATCGCCCAGGCCACGCCGGGGCCCTTGGTCGAGTACGACCACCCCGGATACTGCGCCCACAGCCAGTACTGGGCCTCATCCTCCACGAGCTCATACCGGCAGACCCACACCAGGTAGATCACCCGCGCGGCGAGCGCCCCGAGCACGACGAGCCACACCAGGCGCAGCGACGCATCCCGATCGGGTGCCGCGCTCGGGATGGTCTGATCGGAATCCTGCATTCAAGGGTCCGGAGAACCGGCTCGGAGGGCCGGGTTGCCCAGGGTCAGTGCTTGCACAAGCGCACGAACTCGGCCACGGCGAGCGATCCGAGCGCGACCACGCCCGCCCAGAGCACCGGCAGCCCGATGATCCCCTTGCCGTGCGTGAGCTGCTGGCCGCCGCTGATGGCCAGCACGGTCGCGAGCGCGGGGAAGAACGCCCACAGGTACACGGTCAGCGGCAGCGCATCGCGCAGGCGCATCGCCATCACCGAGCCGATGAGCACCATGACCAGGCACGCCACGCTCATGGCGTATCGCTCCTGCTCCTTGCTCAGGATCTCGTTGATCAGGCCGCGGACATCGTCCCGCATCGTGGCCAGCGCGGGCATCACGACCGGCTCGTCGGCCCGCTTCTGGAGCATCCGCTTGCGGGCGAGCTCCTCCACGTGGGCCGCGCCCATGGTGAGCATCTTCATGTAGTCGTCGTCGGCCCCGCGCACCACGCGCAGATCGGGGAACGACTGCTCGGTCACCTCGCCGATCGCCGGAGACTCCACCTCGCCGTCGGGCCCGACCGGCGCCGACGAGGCCTTCATCAACTGGATCGTGATGAGCCCCGCCCCGCGGTCCGGGTCGGGGTTCGGCGGGATGCGCACGAACGCGCCCTCCTTCGCCTCGGACCGGATCGGCGGTTTGTCCGGGGTCTCCAGTCGCATCGTCTCGACGACGATGGGCTTGCCGTTGGTGGGCGGCAGCACCTGCAGCACGCCCGGATCACGCTCGCGCCTGCCGTCCACCTCCTTGAGCGTGGTGCGCAGGCCGCTCCCGTAGAGCGTCAGGCGCGTCGTGCCGTACGGGTCGAGAAACTTGGCCATGCCCGCCGCCCGGAGCGACTGATCGATGGAATCGACCATCTCGCGCCCCGCGAGGGTCATCGCGAGCGTGCGCTTGTCCTTGTCGATGCGGTCCATGCGCTCCGGCTCGCGCCGGAGCTCACGCAGCTCGGAGAACGACAGGAACTTGACGTTGTCGCCGAAGGCGTTGGGCACGAGGAATGTCTTGACCAGGTCCCCCGCCGAAGCCCGGTAGCCCTGGCCCCCGGAGGCGGTGTCGCTCGTGCGGATGACGACCTCCGTCATCGGCTTCTCGCTCGTCAGGCCGGGGCGCGAGAGGGTCGTGCGCCGCAGCCAGACCGTCGCCAGGCGCGGGCTGACCCACTGCTCGATCTCGCCGTGCTCGCCGGTGCGCACCACGAGCGCGCCGAGCAGGCTCAGCCGCTCGTACGCGCCGGAGGCCTCGTCCGGCCCGAGCCGCACGACGCGGTCGGCGTAGATGAGCGTGTTGTCCATCTGCAGCGCCTCGCCGCGCTCGATCGTGCTCGCCACCACCTTGGCCGCATCCTGCGCCACCAGCACCGACATGCGCTTCAGGAACCGCGGGATGATCGAGTTGGAGAGCGCAAGCAATATCGCGGCCAGAACCAGCCCGGAGACCAGCGCCGGCACGAGCATCGCCCGGTGGCTGATCCCGCCGGCGTGCACGGCCGTGAGCTCGTTGTCGGTCGAGAGGCGGTGGTACGCGAGGGTCGCCCCGAAGCACGCCGCGAACGGCAGGGCGTACTGCAGCATCGGCAGGATCGCGTACATCATGAACCTGAGCGTGTCCTCGGGCCCCAGCTTGCCGTCGGCCAGCGGCTTGACGGCCGCGGCGAAGGCGATGACCGTCACCAGCACGCCCGTGGTGATCAGGACGAGCTTCCAGAGATCGGCCAGGAGGTAGAGCCAGAGGGTGATGGGGAGACGGCGGAGCATGAGACCGCTGATCGTAGCGGGCGGCGAACATCAGCCGATGACCAGGTTCACCATCTTCCCCGGCACGACGATCACCTTCTGCACGGTCTTCCCCGCGATGAGCTCCTTCACCCTCGGGTCGCCCATCGCGATGGCCTCGATCGCAGCCTTGTCCGCTCCGGTCGGCACCATGACCTTGTGACGCACCTTGCCCTGGATGGAGATGGGGATCTCCACCTCGGCATCCACGAGCATCTTCGGGTCCGCCATCGGGAACGGCTCGAAGGCCAGCGACTCGGCGTGTCCAAGCCTGGCCCAGAGCTCCTCGGCCATGTGCGGCGCGAACGGAGACAGGATGAGCGCGAACCGCTCGAGCTGGCCCCTGGTCACCCCGCCCGCGCCGGTCGCGGCGTTCACGAACTCGATCATCGCCGCGATCGCCGTGTTGAACGCCAGGCGCGGGATGTCGGCGTCCACCTTGGCGATGGTGCGGTGCAGCTGCTTCTCGACGTCCGCGTTCGCGCTCGCCGCGAGCCGCAAATCGCCCGTCTGCTCATCCACGGTCATCCGCCACGCCCGCTGCAGGAAGCGGAAGCAGCCGATGGTGTCCTTGGTGTTCCACGGCTTGCTCGCCTCGAGCGGGCCCATGTACATCTCGTAGAGCCGGAAGGTGTCGGCGCCGAACTGCGCGATGATGTCGTCCGGGTTGATGACGTTCTTGTACCGCTTGGACATCTTCGTCACGACCGGCGTGAGCGCCTGCCCGGTCGCGATCTCGACGAAGCGGCCGTCGGCCTCCTCGCGCACCGCATCCATCGCCACGATCGACTTGTCCGCGCGCTGGTACGCGTAGCTCGTGATCATCCCCTGGTGGAAGAGCGTGTTGAACGGCTCCGGCGTGCACACCTCGCCGAGGTCGAAGAGCGCCTTCTGCCAGAAACGCGAGTAGAGCAGGTGGCCCACGGCGTGCTCCGGGCCGCCGATGTACAGATCGACGCCGGCAACCGCCCTGGGTACCGCCACGCTCCGCGTGGCGCTCGGACCAGGCCCCGGGCCGAGCGTGGGGGCACCCACCCCGCCCATCCAGTACGCATCCGCCTCGCGCGAGATGAGCCGCCTGGGGTTCTTCGCATCGCAGTATCGCAGGAAGTACCAGCTCGATCCGGCCGAGCCGGGCATCGTGTTGGTCTCGCGCCGGACCTGCGTCCCGGGCGCGAGCACATCCGCCGAGACGCCCGCCGCGCCCGCCGTCGTGTGCACCCACTCGGTCGCCTTGGCCAGGAGCGGCTGCGGCTCCTCGCTCTCCACCGGCGAGTAGTCCGCCAGATCGGGCAGCACGACCGGCAGGGCGCTCTCGCCCACGGGATAGTGGTTGCCCTGCTCATCGAAGACGATCGGGATCGGCTCGCCCCAGTAGCGCTGGCGGCTGAAGACCCAGTCGCGCAGGCGGTAGTTCACGGTCTTCACGCCGAGGCCGGACTTCTCGAGCCATGCGATGATGGCGGCCTTCGCCCTCTCGACGCTCAGCCCGTTGAGCGACACCTCGGCGTTGGCCGAGTTCACGCCCACGCCGTCGCCGCTGAAGCACGCCTCCTGCACGCTGCCGCCCTTGGGATCGCGGATCACTTCCACGATCGGCAGGTTGAAGGCCTTCGCGAACGCCCAGTCGCGCTCGTCGTGCGCGGGCACGGCCATGATCGCGCCCGTCCCGTAGCCCATGAGCACGTAGTCCGCCGTCCAGATGGGGATCTGCTTGCCCGTCGCCGGATTCGTGCAGTACATGCCGGTGAAGACGCCGGTCTTCTCTCTCGTCTCCGTCATGCGGTCCACTTCGGCCTTGTTGCGCGACGTCTCGACGTACCTGCGAAGCGCTTCGCGATCCAGCTCCTCCCGCGGCCGCGTCAACGCGTGCTCGATGATCGGGTGCTCCGGCGCGACGACCATGTACGTCGCGCCGAAGATCGTGTCCGGGCGGGTGGTGAACACTCGCAGCACCGGGAGAGACCTGGGCGCATGCTCGATCGGGAAGTCGATCTCCGCGCCCTCGGAGCGGCCGATCCATTCCTCCTGCTGCGTGCGCGTGCTCGCGGGCCAGTCGATCAGCGCAAGGTCGTCCAGCAGCCGCTGGGCGTACGACGTGATGCGGAACTGCCATTGCCGGAGCGGCTTGCGCAGCACCGGGTGCCCGCCGCGCTCGCTCTTGCCGTCGATCACCTCGTCGTTGGCGAGCACCGTCCCCAGCGCGGGGCACCAGTTGACGGTCATCTCATCGAGGTACGCCAGCCGCTGATTGTCGATGACGGCTCGCTGCCGCGTCTTGTCCAACTCATGCCAGCGGAGGGTGCCCTCCATCTCCGCGCCGCCCCCGACCGCGGCCAGCGGGTTGGCCGCGGCCGCCCCGACGTGCACCGGCTCCCCGTCGAGCCCGATGCGCAGATCGCCGGACTCGAGCTGCGCGATCAGCGTCGCGATCGGCCGGGCGCACCCGCGCCGCGTCTTGCCGTCGGGATACGTCGGCGTTTCGGCCTGCGGATCGAACCACGAGTTGTACAGGCGCAGGAAGATCCACTGCGTCCACTTGTAGTACTCCGGATCGATCGTGCCGTACTCGCGCGACCAGTCGTAGCTGAAGCCGAACCGCTTGAGCTGGCGGCGGAAGGTGTCGATGGACTTCCTCGTCGTCGTCGCCGGGTGCACGCCGGTCTGGATCGCGTACTGCTCCGCTGGCAGGCCGAAGGCGTCCCAGCCCATCGGGTGCAGGACGTTACAGCCCTTCATCCGCTTGTAGCGCGAGACGATGTCCGTCGCGGTGTACCCCTCGGGATGACCCACGTGCAGCCCCGCGCCGGACGGATACGGGAACATGTCGAGGCAGTAGAACTTCGGCCGATCGGGCTCGAAGTCGGCCTCGCCCGGATTGGGCTGGCGGAAGGTCTGCTCGGCGTCCCAGTGCTTCTGCCACCTGGTCTCGATCTGGTCGGCAAGCGCGGCGGTGTAGCGAAAGGGCGGGGCGTCGTCGCTCGAAGCTCTGCCGGAAGACGGTTGGTTGGGCGGCGTGGACATTGGCCGGAAGTCTAGGGATTGCGGCTCCCCTGCTGACGGGCACATCGCCTACCAATCCCGCGAGTTGATGATGAGGTCGTAGCCGCGCCCCGCGCTGCCGCGCCCGGCCGCGTTGCTCGGATTCGTCGGGTGCGCCTTGCCCCCGCTGTCCTCCCCGTCATAGCCGACCGAGTACAGCAGGTACGCATCCGCGGCGGTGCCGCCCTCGGCCTGCGTCCGGCGATATCGGAGGGTCGCACTCGTCGCAAACGGATCGGGGGGAATCGCATCGATCTCGCCGGGCACAAGATCGGCCAGTTTTTCCGGATAGTGCCCCTCGCGGATGCGAAACAGCTCCAGCGCGAGCATGGCTCGTGCGCCCCCGAGGTACGCCATCGTCCTCTGGTGAATCTCCCTGGCTCCCTCCAGGTTGGGCAGAGTCATGTCGAGGGGCTTGTACATTCTTCCGCCGCTCCTGTCGTGCACGAGTGCCGTTACGGCGTCGACGTCGGCCCCGCCCCGCTCCCGCTCGCCCTCATCCTTCCCGAAGAGCCTGTCGCAACCGTCAAAGAACCTGTTGGCCTGCGCGATCTGCTCGTCGCGCGGGACAAGGATGCCGACGCCGTCGTCCGGGATGTGCTCCTGCGTCGGCGTGAGAGCGGCGTTTTCCCTGGCGGCCGTTTCTTCCTTGACCCGGAGAAAGAACCGATCGATGACATCGAGACAAACGAACCGCTCACCGCCGAGCGCGACCCGCGGATCGGGCGGCGAACTCTCCGACAGCACCGCGAGCATCGCTCTCGCCGTCGGCGCATCCACCCGGCCGGAGACCAGGTTTCTGATCACCTCAAGCCCGGCCACCGACCAGCTCGCCTCCGACGCCCAGTCGGTGATGAGCATCCCCCGCCCACGCACGCCCCGCGCGATCGCCAGCATGTGCGCGAGCGAGCGCACCGCCTGCTCCGGCCTCCCATCCATGAGCATCAGGCGCATCCTCGCAGCGCAGATCTTCACACCCATCCGCGACCGCCCCACCTCGGGCATGGCGGTCTCCATCAGCGGCTCGGTGGCGCGCAGCGCCACGAAGCGGGACGGCCCCGTCAGGTCGTCGAGCTGGAACAGCACTTTCGTTCTGTCCAGCGCGGCAAAGAACCTCCTCAACTCGGGAAGAAACCGCGCGTAGTCCGGATCGCCGACCAGCACCCCGGGGTCACCCGCGCCGTAGTGCTTGTCCGGGTCCTCGGCGATGTACCCCGCGATTGGACCATCCGAAGCAACGAAATACTCCCACGCCCCTGCCAGGCGAGCGGCGCCATCCACGAACTCCGGCCACCGATTCTGTTCGTCCGGATGGTCTTGGTGCGCCCCCACCCACTCCGCGAGCTTGGTCGCGTAGTCCGGCATCTCCTCCGCGGGTGCGGCGACGACTGGCGTGGGTGCGACCGCCGCCTCAGCCCCAGCCTTGGCCTTGCCCGAAGACTGGCAGCCCGGCACGCCCGCCAGGACCAATAACCAACCCACCATAATCAGTGGCAAGATGCCCCTTTTTTCCCATTCGTGCCAGCGGTGCGTGTCCATAAGGGTGTCAAATACCAAACTATATGCGAACAAGTGGGCTTTCAGCATACCATGGAACCGATTCGTCAGCTATCCTTGCCCCTAGGCGGGAGCATCTTGGGGGCGATTTCGAGCATGTCCGGGGACTCTTCCAACAACCGTCCTCCCTCTCGGGGACAAGTGGCCAAGCCGCGCACCGGCGAGCCTTCCGTTTCGATCGATGACCCCGGCGGGCGGCTCTCCCCCACCGTGCTCGCGGGTCTGAGAACCGACGCCGGGGCCGCCCTGGGCCACCTGGCCGAGCCGCGCTCCGGGGAGGTCCGCGTTCGCCTGGTGGGCGACGCCGAGATGGATGCGGCCCACCAGAAGTTCTCCGGCATCCCCGGCACCACCGACGTCCTTACGTTCGATCTCTCCGAGGGCGGCACCGCCCGGGGCGAGCCCCTGGATGTGGACATCCTTGCCTGCACCGACGAGGCCGCCCGCCAGGCCGCGGCCCACGGCCACCCCGCCGAGCGCGAGCTCCTGCTGTACATCCTCCACGGCGTGCTGCACTGCCTCGGGCACGACGATCACACCGACGAGGGGTACGAGCGGATGCACGCCGAGGAGGATCGGATCCTCACGGCGATCGGGATCGGCCCGGTGTTCCACGCTGGGCACTCGGCGCTCGGCGCCCGCCACCAGCCTCACCCGGAGGGCCGCTGATGCCCTCCAGCGCGCTCCTGCTCATGATCTTCTGCTGGGCCCTCGGCTCGCTGCTGAGCGCCCTGCACGCCTGCATCGAGAACACGACCGGCGCAGCCCTGGAGGAGTTTGCCGAGCAGCGCCGCGGCGTGGTGATCGGCTCGCGCCTGGCCGCGATCCGCGCGATCATCCAGGACCTCCCCGGGCACGGACACGCCGTCGCCCTCGCCCGCATCCTGTGCAATCTCGGGGTCGCCGTCGCGAGCATCTTCGTCGTCGCCGGCACGCACACCAAGCCGGGGGAGATCGTCAACCCGACGGTCGCCGACGCCGCGATCGGCGTCGTCACCAGCGCGATCGTTCTCTGGGTGTTCTCCGTCGCGCTCGCCGAGAGCATCGGCCGGCACGTTCCGGAGCGTTTCCTCTACGCGTTCGGCTCGCTCGTCCGCGCGGCGTACCTGGTCCAGAAGCCGCTCAACCCGTTCGCCAGGGCCATCGACCTGCTCATCCGGCGCATCTCGGGCGTCGAGAACATCACCAAGACCGAGCAGGTCTCCGAGGAGATCCTCTCGGTCGCCGAAGAGGGCGAGCGCGAGGGCCTCATCGACGAGGATGAGCGCCGGATGATCGAGGCCGTGGTGAACTTCAAGCAGCGCACGGTCGAGCAGATCATGACCCCGCGCAACGAGATCGAGGCCCTCGAGTACACCAACAACCTCGGAGCGATCACGGCGTTCGTCCGCAAGGTGCGCCACTCGCGCATCCCCGTGTACAAGTCCGGGGGCGGCCTCGACGAGGTCATCGGCTTCTTCTACACCAAGGACCTGCTCCGCTGGCTGGCGGGCGACGCGCCGCGCATCGCCTCGTCGCCGCCGCTCGATCCGAACGCCCAGGTGAACAGCGGCGGCGGACTCGGCAATGCCTCGCGCGGCTTCGAGCTTCGGGGCATCCTCAGGCCCGCCCTCCACGTCCCCCACTCGAAGACCATCCGCGAGCTGGCCGACGAGTTCGTCGCCAAGAAGGTCCACGCGGCGGTGGTCGTTGATGAGTTCGGGGCCGTCTCCGGCCTGGTCACGCTCGAGGACATCATCGAGGATGTCTTCGGCGACATCCAGGATGAGTACGAGAAGACCGAGGACGACCCGCCGCGAATCGAAGTGAAGCTCGAGCCGGTCGATGGCGAAGAGGGCGAGCCCCGCGCCGGCCTGGCCGACATCGACGCCCGGGCGTACGTCTCCGCCGCGAACGAGGCCCTGGAGCCGCTGGGGGCCCAGATCCCCGAGTCCGACGACTACGACACGGTCGGCGGCTTCGTGCTCTCCACGCTCGGCCACATGCCCGAGGTGAACGAGACGTTCAGCCACGGGCGCATGTCGGTGACGGTGCTGGAGGCCTCGCCGACGCGCGTGCTGAAGGTTCGGATCATGGTGGCGCCGGAAGAACTGCCCGAGGCCGAGCCCGCGGAGAATGTGGATCAGCGGGCGAAGTAGGCTCAGGAACGAGGCCGCCTCCTTGCGACCCACACACCGAGGCACGCCACAACCACGGCGCCCAGCGCCCAGATTCCCCATGCCCGAGTGACGAGCGCCCACACCACCAGCCCGAGCAGCACGAGCATCCATCCATTCGCGTTGGAGCGAGTCCCGCCGTACACACGAACACTATCGGATCGCGGGGCCCCGGTCGCTGCCGAACGCGGCACCCCGAATCGCCGATACCATCCCGGCCCATGCCCCTCAAGCTCTACAACACCCTCACCCGCACCATCGAGCCCCTGCGTCCGATCGACCCGGCCCGCGTCACGTTCTACTCCTGCGGGCCGACCGTCTACGACGATGCCCACATCGGCAACTTCCGCTCGTTCCTGGCCGCGGATGTGCTCCGGCGCTTCATCGAGTCGCCCCTGTGCGACCTGCAAAACGACCCGCCCAAGGGCTTCACCGCCCGCAAGGTCGTGCACGTCATGAACATCACCGACGTCGGCCACATGACCGACGACGATGCGGCCGACGGAGAGGGCGAGGACAAGATGGCCGTCGCCGGCAAGCGGCTGCTGGAGCAGAAGAAGGCCGGCAAGCTCCCGCCCGACGCCCGGCTCGACCCCAACAACCCCTACGACATCGCCTCGTTCTACGCCGCCCGGTTCCTCGAAGACGCCAGGAAGCTCGGCCTCAAGGTCGCCATCGAGGCCGAGAAGGACCCGACGCTCATGCCCCGCGCGACGGCCAACGTCCCCGGCATGATCCACATCGTCCAGCTCCTCATCGAACGCGGCCACGCGTACGTCGTCGGCAGCCCCGGCTCGCGCGTCGTGTACTTCGACGTCCGCTCCTTCCCCGCCTACGGCAAGCTCAGCGGCAACACCATCGACTCGCTGCGCGAGGGCGCGGGCGGCCGCGTCGCCGCGGCCAACCAGTCGGGCAAGAAAGATCCCGCCGACTTCCTCCTGTGGAAGGAAGACCCCTCGCACCTGATGAAGTGGGATTCGCCCTGGGGCCCGGGCTACCCCGGCTGGCACATCGAGTGCTCGATCATGTCCGCCGCCCGCCTGGGTGCTCCGGCGCTCCGGGCCGGACATCCGCTCAGCCCCGACGAGCTTTCCAGGCTCGTGGTGGACAACGCGCACCCCATCATCGACCTGCACTCCGGCGGCGAGGACAACATCTTCCCGCACCACGAGTGCGAGATCGCCCAGTCCGCCTGCGCCTTCAACGCCTCGCACACGGGCTCGTACGCCGGCATGTGGTTCCACCCGCGCTTCCTGTTCGTCGAGGGGCAGAAGATGTCCAAGAGCAAGGGGAACTTCTTCACGGCGCGCGACCTGTTCGCCAGGGGGCACGAGGCCGCGGCCGTGCGCCTCGAGCTCATCCGCACGCACTACCGCTCCAACGCCAACTTCACCGAGCAGGGCCTGAAGGACTCGCAGCGCATGGTGGACCGCTGGCGCCGCTTCGTGGGTGGCACGGGCCTCCCGGCCCGTGTCTCGGGCGCTTCGCCCGAGGGCCTTGGTCCAGACTCGCACGAGGCTCATGAAGCCCGCCACGCCTTCACCGAGGCCATGCACGAGGACCTGAACATCGCCGGCGCGATCGCCGCGGTGAACACGTTCACCAGCAAGGCCGATCCCACACCCGCCGACGCCGCGCTCATGCGGGTCTTCGACGGTGTGCTCGGCGTTCTGGAGCTCCAGCAGGCCGCCGCGGCACAGACCGACATCGGCCTGTTCATCGGGTGCGAGCCGGACCCGGCCGCCATCGCCAAGCTCAACGAGCGCGCCCAGGCCAAGAAGGCCAAGGACTTCGCCCGCTCGGATGCGATCCGCAACGAACTCGCGGCGCTGGGCTATGCGATCAAGGATGTCGCGGGCGGAAAGGTCGAGGTGCGACGGGCGTAGATTCGTGCGTGGTTCGCTGCGTCGAGATCACAGAGAGAGCACCGAGATCGCGGAGACAAGCCCTTCAAAGGACACTCTCCGTGTCCGCCGTGCCTTCTCCGCGTCCTCCGTGTACGGAAAACCGCCCGACAAACGGAGTCAATCCAGCGCTTCGCTCTCGATGCTCGCCCTCTCCCCCGCGAGCTTCTTCTCGATGTACTTCTTCACCCACGTCTCGAAGCTCTTGCCCGCCGCGGGGTCGCGGTCGCTGAAGGCGATCTTCGCGATGTCCGCGTACTTCACGGTGATCTTCTCGTCGCTGGTCGGCCCCATGAGCCGCACCGACGAATCCGCCAGCCCCTTCCCCTTGCGCCGATCGAAGAGATACCCGGCGATCGTCCGCCCATCGCGCAGCGTGAGCGTGACATCCCCGCGATAGTCGAACGCCTTCTCCAGCACGTCGAACGTCGCCGCCTCATTCCCCATCTCCACCGACATCCCGGCCACGGAGTGCTGCTTCTCGAGAAGATCGGCGGGCATGGACTTGGTTTCCTGGGGCATGGGAGAGGAGGAAAGGCGTGTGGGCGTGAAGGCGTAAGGTCGAGCGGGGATCGTATGACGCTCCCCGCCTTTTCGCCTCTACGCCTTCGTTTCGCTCACCCGAACGTCCGCCCGCTCTCCGGGTCCATCATCTGCCAGCCGTTCATCTTGCACAGTCGCATGAGCACCGGAAAGGCGAAGTCCTCATCCGTCAGGCTCACGAGGACCTGACGCACCTCCGGGCCCGCGCCGCGATTGCTGTCGGGCTCTTCCGTCAGCGCCACCTCCAGCACCATTCCCGGCCCGTAGAAGACCCCCGTTCCCATCCGCTCACCCAGCCCGTGCGGTCCGGAGCCGTCGGGGGCGATGTTGGAGTTTGCCATTGCGGCCGCGACCTCGCGCAAGGTCCCCAGCGCGGGCGCGCCATCGGCGCCCGTGCCGGGCTTCAAGAGTACGAGTGTCCGTTTCCGTGCCACGGGAGGAGAGGGTATTCGCGAAGCGGACATGGTGGCGGGTGAGCGGGTGACGAGGTCTTCGATGCGGCGACCGATCTCGCGGTCACCCGGTCACTTTCTCACCGTGTCACCTTGTCGTCCGCATCGTCCTCCGCCTCCTCCTTCTCCAGCAACTCGACGCACGTCGAGATGAGCACCTCCAGCGGCACCGGCTTGAGCAGGTACGCATCCACGCCGAGGCTCTCCGCGTACGCCTGGTGCCGTTTTCCCTCGTTCGCGGTCACCATGATCACCAGCGGCGAATCCTCGAACCCCTTGATCCGCTCCAGCACCAGGAACCCCGACCGCTTCGGAAGCATCATGTCCAGCACGACGATGTCCGGCGGGTCCTCCGCGACCGCGGCCACCGCCGCGTTGCCGTCCGGGGCCGTCATCGTGGCCGCTCCCTCGGCCTGCAGAGCCGCATCGAACGACTCCAGAATATCCTGATCATCGTCAACGATCAGCACGCGCACGTCGTCCAATCGCCCGGCCATGCAACGCCTCATTTCTTCGTCTCGTGCCGCGGCGGACCCCGCATCCGGCACGCTCGCCCCCATCGAACATCCGCCCGCCGCATGACTCTACCACGCCCGGGGCGAACGGGTTTCACGAACACCCTCCCAACGCCCGGAATCTCTCATACAAAGGGGGTTAGTCCTCCGCAACTGAGCACGATCTAGAATCCGCGCGGTATGGCAGGGGTGCCGAAACCTCTGGGGAAGCCATCGAGCGACGAACGCGGCCAGGGCAATGAGTCCCGCGCTTCCACGGCGGGGCCATTTCATGGCGCGCTCGCGGGATCCGCGGGGGCGGCCGCCGCGACGACGAACTTCGATGGCTTCGGCGGCCTGCCCGCGATCTCCGCGGCGTCGCGGGCCGACCAGTCCTCGATCCGCGCCAGTTCCACATCGGTCATCCAGGGGAGCGCCCGCAACTTGGCCCGCAGCGACGCCGGAAACGGCTTCCCCTTCTTCTCGAACCCCGGCCTGCTCTTCCAATAGCGGTGCAGCCACAGGTTCTGCTCCGGGGCGTTGCGGACCATCGCCTCGATGGCGCGCCGATAGCGCGCGCTGATGTAGAACAGCGGATCCGGCCGGCCCTTCCAGTCTCCCGGCTCGATGATGTCCACCACCTCGACGCGGTACTGCAGCGGCTGGGTCGGATCGAACTCCCGGAATCCGCCGACCATGTCCGCCGGCCCAACCCCGGCCGCGTCGTCCCGCCCGCGCACCAGCCGGCGGGCCTGCCCGCAGATGATCGGCGCATCGAACTGCATCGCCATCAGACCGATCGACTTGTACGTCGAGGCCAGCCTCCCGAAGAACGGCACGAACAGCCCGCGATCGCCGGCGTTCTGGTCGGCGATGAACGCCACCAGTTCGCCGCGCTCCATCAGGCGCGGCATGGCCTGCGCCGCGCCGTACTTGTCCAGCAGGCTCAGCCCCCGCCGCTCGCGGGTGCGGCGGACCCACGTGTCCATCGGCTTGAGGTCGAGCGGCCGGTACAGCGCGTGGATCGGGAAACCGAGCAGCGACATGGTGTATCCCAGCAGCTCCCAGTTTCCGCAGTGGCCGGTGATCATCAGGCACGGCCGCCCGCTCACGAGCAGCCTCGCCGCGGGCGTCAGCCCCGCGAGTTGGATGTGCATCGGCCACGTATCCGACGTGACGAGCGTCGGGGTGTGGGCCATCTCGACGCCGAGCATGAACAGGTGCTCGTAGGCGTGCAGGGCGTACCGCCGGCGCTGGTCCGCGGGCATCTCCGGGAACGCCACGCCCAGCGTGTCCATCGTCCGCCGCACCCGCCCGGGCTCGAAGCGCGAGTAGACCCGCGCAAGCATCTTGGCCGCGCGCAGGTTCGCACCGATGTCGTTGGTGAGCGCCGTCGCCAGGAGCCCCCGGATCGCGTAGTACGCGGGGCGGTGCAGCCACGGAGGGAGTTTGCGCTTGCGCTTGGCCACGAGTTCGGCTCACCCAACCAGGCCGGAATTGAAAAGGTGACACGGTGACGGGGTGACACGGTGAAAACCTCACCAATCACCGCTTCACCCTGTCACCTTGTCACCCCGTCACCCCGTCACCGTGTCATCTTCCCAGCAGCGTCCGCAGCCGATTCTCGTTCAGCACCGGGATCGACGTGTCCGTCGCCTGCTTGAGCAGCTCGTCGTACCGCCTCGCGGCCTTCTGCGCGTTGAGGTAGAAGTTGATCGACTCGATCGCCGCGCTCGGGCCGGGCTGCGGCGGCAGTTGCGGCCGCTCGCCGAGCACGATGAAGTCGACATCGCCGGTCAGGTCATCGACGGTCTCGCCGCCCCAGTCCTTGATCCACGCCTTGATCTCGTTGGCGCCGAAGACCGACGGCGTGCCGGTGCCCGACGGATCGAAGTTGCCGTACACGAGGAACTTGTACTTCTTGGCCGGGTCGTAGATCGGGTTGGCGATCACGTCGCCGCGGACGATCGGGTTGCCCTTCTGCTCGCGGATCACCCGGGCCACGGACGTGTCGGGATCGACGCGGATGACCTCGACGGTCGCCTTGCCGGGGGGATAGTCGCCGGTCTTCTCGTCGAGCCTGATGGTGGTGCCCTGCGAGTACACGGTGAACGGCAGGCCGAGCACCACGTGCTGGCGCCGCCCGATGTTGATCGTGAGGGTGTTGTCCGTCGGGGTGGTGCCCACGACCTGACCGTCGATGAGCGCGTACTCGCTCTGGCCCTGGAAGCGCGTGCCGCGGTTCTGATCCTCGAACTGCTTGATGCGCACCTTGTCGATCGCCTGCTGCGACTGGAGCTTGTCGATGTCGCCCTTGAGCGCCGCCTCCTTGGCCGCGTAGTCCGCCCGGATGTCCTCGACGCGCTTGTCCATCTGCTTCTTGAAGGTGTCGATCCCCTCGCGGAGCGCGTCGGACTCGGCCTTGGTCTTGTTCACCTCGTCCTGCAGCGAGGCGACGCTCGCCTTGTAGCTGTCCTCGATCCCCTTGACGCGCTCGGACTCGGTCTTCTTGTCCTGCAGCGCCCGCGTCCGGGCCTCGTCGGAGTCCTTGAGCTGACGCGTGAGCGAGTCGATCTCGGTCTGCCTGTCGTGCAGCGCCGACAGCAGGCTGGTCGCCTTGCTGGCCTCGAGCGCCTTGTTCACCGTGTCGATCGTGTCGCGGTCCGAGCCGGTGACCTTCTGCATCAGCTCCTTGCGCTCGTCGAGCAGGTAGCGCACCACCGGCTTGCCCGTCGGCCTGCCCGGCTGGGCCGCCTCGCGCACCTTGGCGAACACCGGATCGTTCCGCTCGGCGTCGGTGATGATCTCCTTGCTCGTCTTCTCGAGCTGCTCGCGCGCCGTCAGGGCCTCTCGCCGCTGGGCGTAGAAGACCATCGAGGTGATGAACAGGCCGAGCGTGGCGACCGCCAGGATGGTGATCGTCGCGCCGATGCCGATGCTTGTGGATTGCCGTGCCGCCATGGAACTTCTCCGTTGACCAAATCTTCGTCCGGCCGCGCCGGACACCCTGCGGGCGTCCAGGATCGCTTCATCCCCACCCCCGACCCCGCCAAGCACCCGTTCCCCGCGGGGCGTCCGAGGGGGTGGATGATTGGCACGCTTCGGGCCAGACGGTGCCGATACGCCCGCCTTTCCGCTCGGGATGCCCGCTCTTGCGCTCTATTCAGCTGCTCTCGCAATCGAGGGGTGGCCAGTCTCTCGACTTCCCAACCCCGAGTCAACTCCATATGCCTCTTGTTCGGCATTTGTGCGAGTGCTGGCAACGATTTGCGCCCTGCTTCTCACTCCGAAGTCCGCCGCGCCGATGACAGGCCAACATGCCCGCTCCGCTGCACATTACCGACCAAGGAAATACTCCCCTGATTCTGGTGGGCGGCGGTGGACATGCCCTTGTTGTTGCCGATGCCGCATCGCTCGCGGGCTGGCCGATCGCGGGGTTCCTTGACGACGACGCCGACGCTCCGCTCGGGCGCGACCCGAACCAGGCCCTTCGCATCGGCCCGCTCGCGGACCTCGCGCGGATCGGCGACCGCTCGTGGATCATCGCCACCGGCACGATCCCCTTCCGCGCGACCCTGATCGATCGTGCGACGCAGCTCGAGTTAGCGCGATCCCTGCGCTCGGTCGTCCACCCCAGCGCGACCGTCGCACCGACAGCCCGCATCGGCCGCGGGGTGTTCATCGGCCCCGGGGCGATCGTCAACGCCCGCGCGCACATCCACGACCACGCGATCATCAACTCCGGGGCGATCGTCGAGCACGAGTGCACGGTCGGCTTCAACTCGCACGTCGCGCCCGGCGCGGTCCTCGGCGGGCGGGTCCGCGTCGGCTCGCACGCCCTCGTGGGAATCGGCGCCCGCGTGCTGCCCAACCTCTCCATCGGCGACCGCTGCACGATCGGCGCGGGGTCGGTCGTCGTGCGATCGGTTGTGGATGAGCAGACGGTCGTCGGCGTGCCGGCAAAGGCGAGCGCGTGATCACTTCGCCGATGTGTCCGGCGCCGACGCCGGCGTGTTCGCCTTGACGTCCGCCGTCCCCACGCTCGGGGCCGCTTCCCCGGCTCTCTCCGCAGGTTTCTCCGGAGCCACCGGCCCCTTCGCCGGAGCGCCCGTCATCCGGGAACGCATCTCGTTGGCCCGCGCGATCACCGCCCCCTCCGCCGCCGCCTGGTCGCCCGAGGCCTCCGCCACCGGCGTCAGGTCCCAGTGCCAGCGCACCACGTTGTGGAACCGCACGGGCGCGGCCTCGGCGAGCAGGTCGATCCCCGGCATCTCCTGGATCGGCGTGTTCGCCTTCGCGTGCGTCACGATCGGTTCGTACCCCTCGCGCCGCACCCGCACGTCGTAGTCGCCGTAGTAGGTGAAGTCGGTCTCCAGCGGCGTCCGCCCCACCTCGACGTCGTTGATCCACACCAGCGCCCCGGGCGGATCGGTCGTGACGCAGATCGTCCGCTCCAGGCAGCCGCCGGCGCACAGCACGCACCCGCCCGCGAGCACCGCCGCCGTTCCACGCTGCCAGTTGCTTGGTTTCATGAGGCTCCCAGGGCGATGACCGCGTACGACGCGACAAGTATCGCGCCCCCGACGACGAGAGTCCAACGCCCCCGCCCCTGGCTGCGCCCGAGCACCGGCCCGAACATCCCGAGCGCTGCCGCCAGGATGCCCGCGCCCAGCGCCTTCCACGGCCAGGCCATCCCCGCGAGCATGAACGCCGGGATCATCATCGCCCCGGAGAACACAAACGCCACGCACGCCATGATGACAAGGGGCGCGCGCTCGCGCGCCGGCACGGGCCGCTTGGTGTCGAACGCGGGGAGCAGCGACAGATCGTGGATCGGCGGGAACAAATCGTCGAGCGTCAACTCGGTGCCGCACTCGGGACACCGTCCGCCCGCGCCATCGCGCAGGTTGTACCCGCACACCGGGCAAGGCACGTCGATGCCCCGAAGATCGTCGGCGGTGAGCGGTGGCGGCGCATCCGGATCGTCGTCGTCGGCGTTGTCCGGCGGGTGGCTCATGGGGCCTACGCCGCGGGCTTTCGCGCGCCCGGCCGGCCGTTCCGCCCCGCCTGCCCCCCCTGGTGATGGTCGTCGAACTCGTCGCCCCTGAACAGCCCGCCGAAGTACACCCGCTTGACCATGTCGTCGTTGATGAGCTCTCGCGGCGTGCCCTCGGCGAACTTCTTGCCCTCGTCGATGATGTACGCCCGATCGCACACGCGCAGGGTCTGCTGCACGTTGTGGTCGGTGATCAGGCAGGCGATGCCGCGCTCGCACAAGGAGCGGATCTCTCGCTGCAGGTCCTCGACCGCGATCGGGTCCACGCCGCTGAAGGGCTCGTCGAGGAGGATGAGCTTGGGATCGGTGACCAGCGCCCGCGCGATCTCGAGCTTGCGCTTCTCGCCGCCCGAGCCGGTGCGGGCCTGGTGGCGCGCCTTGTGGGAGAGGCCGAACTGCTCGAGCAGCTCCGCCGCGCGTGCCCGGCGCTCGGCACGGGAGAAGGGGAGCGTCTCGAGGATTGCCAGCAGGTTCTGCTCGAAGGTGAGCCGCGTGAAGATGCTCGGCTCCTGCGAGAGGTAGCCCATCCCGAGCCGAGCCCGCTGGTACATCGGCAGCCCGGTGACGTCCTTGCCGTCGAACACCACCTTGCCCGCATCCGCCTCGATCATGCCGATCGTCATCCGGAAGCTCGTGGTCTTGCCCGCGCCGTTGCGCCCGAGCAGCCCCACGATCTCCGCCCCGTCCACGTGGAACGAGACGCCCGAGACGACCATGCGGCCCGAGTACGTCTTCTGCAGGTTGTGCACCTGCAGCAGCGGCTGCGGCACGGGCTCGGCGCCAACGGCGACGCGCGGCGTCGGGTTCGGTCGGCTGGGCTGGGCCTGGGTCGTTGCCAAGGCCATAGTTTAGTCGGCCCGGCCCGAACGCAACGACCCCGTCATCGCGTCGGCCCCGGGCCGCCGCTCGCCCCACGCAGGTCCAGCCCGCACTCCGGGCATACCGGGCTCCTCAGATCCTTGAGCGCGTACCCGCAGCGGGGGCAGACGTTCTGTCGCGAGCCCAGCGGCACCAGCCACCTCACCAGGCGCTTCTCCAGCAGGAGCACCCCGACCGCGAGCCCGAGCCGCACGACCAGCGGGAGGAGCAGGTCGAACAGCCAGGCGAACACGCCCGAGCCCAAGAACCCGCCCAGGTTCGTGAACAGGTAGTCGCACGTCCTCCATACGGAGTAAACCACCCACGCGAACACCGCCACGCGCAGCACCACCCTCGCGACATACCGCCCGCGCGCGACTGTGGACAACTCCGGGATCATCCGCCGAAGCGTAGAGGCGCCGGCGCGCACGCTCCCTGCGCCTGCACGCCTTCCGAACCTCTCTCACGGACACCCGTTGAACCACTGCATGACGAACGCGAAGATGTCGTTGACCGACAGCGTGCCGTTGCCGTCCGCATCCGCTCCCGCATCGCCCGCGAACCACGACGACAGGAAGTCGAACACATCCTGCACGGTCTCGATGCCGTTCTGGCTGAAGTCGGCCTTGCAGCAGGGCGTCGTGTCGTCGCCCAGGGCGTTGCACGCGGCGCCCGAGCCGACGAACCTTTTGTGATCGCCCGTGCACTGCGACGGCGCCGTCACCATGCACGTGGCGCCGTTGCAGCA
>DASZWV010000505.1:0-3320 GCA_035546115.1 Phycisphaerales bacterium | reverse complement strand
GGCTCGCGAGGCTGCACTCGCCCGATGGGGTGGCGCGGGACACGCGGCTGATTCACGAGATCGAGCCGTGGCTGGTGAAGCTGCGGATCCGGGTGGAGCAGGGGACGCCCTCGCAGCGCGCCGAGGCTGAGCTGGTACTGTTCCGCTGGATGCTGGAGGAGTATCGCGTGTCGCTCTGGGGGGCGAACCAAGAGACGATCGTGCCGGTTTCGCCCAAGCGGCTGGAGCAGCAGTGGGAGCGGGTTGTGGCCAACGACCAGCGGTGATGGGGTTGCTCGCAGAATACGCCGATCCAAGACCCTTCTCAGTCCGCTTTCACGCGCGGCTTAGGCGGCCGGGTGCATGCTCTGGCCAGCGGAAGTCTTTCAAGCACCCTGGTGAAGGAGATCCACATGAACCGCAAGCTTGCACTTGGTGTGTTTTGCGTCGGAGGTCTCGCTCTTGGCGCGTGCAACAGGAACTACGAGGCGGATCGTCAGGCCAACAGCGACTTTGCACCCGGCGAGCCGGTCTGGTACGACAGCAACGGCGTTCGCGTCCATCACTCCCAGCTCACCGGGACCGTCAGCGACGACTGGTACGGCGCCGTTGCCAACGATGAGGACTACGTCAAGAAGAGCACGCTCGAGGAGCAGCAAGAACAGCAACCGCCGGACCAGCAGCAACGACCGCAACAGCAGATGAAGCCGGGCGCTTGCCCGGGCATGCGGTGATGGTGTCGCGGCGGCGGCGGACGTTTGTCATGACCATGGTTTGAGGCGGCGCGCGTGGCGCGGCCGCCTCGTTTTTGTTGGCTGTGTTGAGCAGCGTCCGGCGGGCGGAATGTCAGAGTTGCGGCTCAGCCTGACTTCACCAGCGGTTCATCTACCATCTCGCCCGGCGGTCATTGGACCCGTAAAGTCCACCTACCACTCTGCAAAGGGGAACACCATGGTTCGCAAGCTAGCAATCGGTCTTTTCTGTATCGCTTCCCTGGGTCTCGCGGCGTGCAGCGAAACTACCAGCCGCGCAGACGCCGGTTTCTCGCCCGATGAGCCGGTCTGGTACAACGGCAACGGCGAGCGCGTGCACCGCTCGGAGATGAAGCAGAATCTCAGCGATGAGTGGCGCTCCACGCCCGCCGCGAACGACGGCGCCATGAAGCGGGGCATGTGATTCGCCGCATCGCCCGGGCGGCCGGGCGATGATCGATGTCCGCTGTGGGCGGGCTCGGTGCGGGGCCCGCGCCGGGGTTTGCTGCGCGATGCGCGCGGCTCACTCCTCGTTGTCACGCAGTTTGGCCACGACGGAGTAGTCCTCCAGCGTCGTGGTGTCCTGCGTGATCTTTTCCACGCCCGCGGCCACGTCGCGGAGGAGCCTGCGCATGATCTTGCCGGAGCGCGTCTTCGGGAGCGCCTCGGTGAAGCGGACCTGGTCGGGCTTGGCGAGCGCGCCGACTTCCTTCGCGACGTGGGCGGTGAGCTCGGCCTTGAGCTTGTCGTCGGGCTGACGGTTGTTCGCACGCAGCCAGTGGGTCTTGAGGGAGACGAACGCGACGATCGCGTTGCCCTTGATGTCGTGCGGCACGCCGACGACCGCGGCCTCGGCGACCGCCGGGTGGGAGACGAGCGCGGACTCGACCTCCATCGTGCCGAGCAGGTGGCCGCTGACCTTGATGACGTCGTCGATGCGGCCCTGGATCCAGAAGTAGCCGTCGGCATCGCGCCGGGCGCCGTCGGCGGAGAAGTAGTACGGCTGGCCGGTCTTCGGGTCCTTGACGCGCGAGAAGTAGTTCGAGACGAAGCGCTCGCGGTTGCCGTACACGCCGCGGAGCATGCCGGGCCAGGGCTTGCGGATGACGAAGAGGCCGCCCTGGTTGGGGCCGAGTTCCTGGCCCTGCTCGGTGAGGACGGCCGCGTCGATGCCGAGCATGGGGAGCGTGCACGAGCCGGGCTTGGTAGGGATCGCGCCGGGGAGGGGCGTGCCGATGTGGCCGGCGGTCTCGGTCTGCCAGTAGGTGTCGACGACCGGGCACTCGTCGCGGCCGATGTGCCGGCGATACCACATCCAGGCCTCGGGGTTGATGGGCTCGCCGACGGTGCCGAGGAGCTTGAGGGATGAGAGATCGTGGCGCGCGGGGAGATCATCCCCCCACTTCATGAAGGTGCGGATGGCGGTGGGCGCGGTGTAGAACTGGGTGACCTTGTGTCGCGCGATGATGTCCCAGAAGCGGTCGCCCTGGCCCGGGCGGCCCTCGATGGCGGGGAAGTTCGGGGCCCCCTCGTAGAGGAGCGTCGGGATGCGATTGGTCAGCAGGCCGTAGAGCACGTAGCTGTGGCCGGTGATCCAGCCGATGTCGGCCGAGCACCAGAAGAGCTGGCCGGAGTCCGGGATCAGGTTGAAGGTCAGCCTCGCTGTCGTGTTGACGAACGTCAGGTAGCCGCCGGTGGTGTGCAGGATGCCCTTGGGCTTGCCCGTCGAGCCGGAGGTGTAGAGCAGGAAGAGCATGTCCTCGGAGTCCATGGACTCGCAGGGGCAGGCGTCGCTCGCGGCGTCGATGGTCTCCTGCCACCAGTGCCAGTGCGTGCCGCGGTTGAAGCCGTCGCGGGATGAGCCGCCGGCGAAGCGGCCGCTCGGGGGGATGTGGCCGGTATGCCTGAGGCACAGGACGTGATCCACGATGTGGCCGTGGTTGGCGAGGAGTTGCACGCCCTCCTCGACGTTCTTCAGGAGCGGAACGACGTCGCCGCGGCGGAATCCGCCGTCGGCGGTGATGATGACCTTGGAGTGGGCATCGACGACGCGCTCGGAGATCGCGGTGGGCGCGAAGCCGCCGAAGATGACGCTGTGGGCTGCGCCGATGCGGGCGCAGGCGAGCATGGCGATCGCGAGCTCGGGGACCATCGGCATGTAGATCGTGACGACGTCGCCCTTCTTGACGCCGAGGCGCTTGAGGGCGCTGGCGCACCTGCTGGTGGCGACTTGCAGATCGCGGTAGGTGAGGCGGCGGATCTCGGGCTCGTTGGCGTATCTGGAACCCGCGCTCGCGTGCGAGGTTCGCGGCGCCACGGGCTCACCCTCCCAGACCATGGCGACGTCCTCGCCGTGGCCGGACTGCACGTGCCGATCGACGCAGTTGTAGCAGGCGTTGATCCTGCCGTTGATGAACCACTTCGCATCCGGCGGCGTCCATTCGCACACCTTGGTCCATGGGGCGAACCAAGACAGCCGGCGGGCCTCCTCGGCCCAGAAGCCGCCCGGCGCGTTCGGATCGCCGAGCGAGCGGGCGTGCATCTCGCGGTACTCGGCCATCGACGAGACGTGCCACTTGGGAAAGCCGA
>DASZWV010000504.1:0-3027 GCA_035546115.1 Phycisphaerales bacterium | reverse complement strand
TCGCCAAGCGGTACCGAGTTGCGGGGCGTTCGTGCGCCATTGAGCGGACCCAAGCCAACACTACGAGCGAGTCGGAAACGGCCACTCCACCCCCGGCGTGTACCCGATCGTCTTGTAGAGCTGCTCGCGGGTCTGCATCTCCGCGAGGAGGGGCTGGACGCTGCCCTCGCGCTTGAGCGTGGCGAGGGCCCGCGTGACCGCGCCCATGGCGACGCGCAGCATGCTCACGGGGTAGATGACGCAGTGGTAGCCCATCTGGGCGAACTTCTGCGCGGGAATGATCGGGGTCTTGCCGAACTCGGTCATGTTGGCGAGGAGGTACCACTGGCGCGCTGGGGGGTGGGAGCCGGAGCCCTCCCTGACGGTCGGGCTCCCTGCTTGCGGCATGCCGGCGCGGAGCTTCTGGGCGAAGTCGGCGAACTCCTGCTCGGTCGTGAGCCCTTCGGGGAAGATCATGTCGGCGCCGGCTTCGAGATAGGCCTTGGCTCGGGAGACGGCGGCGTCGAACCCCTCCACTCCTCTTGCATCGGTGCGGGCGCAGATGATGAAGCCGTTGTTGAGCTGCTTCGCGGCGGCGGCGGCGGCGCGAATTTTTTCGACCGCGTGGTCCAGCGGGATGAGCTTCTTGCCGTCGAGGTGGCCGCAGCGTTTGGGGAAGACTTGGTCCTCGATGTGCAGGCCGGCGGCGCCGGCGCGGGCGTACTCGATGGTGGTTCGGCGGACCATCTCGCTCTCGCCGAAACCGGTGTCGGCGTCGGCGATGATCGGGAGGTTGCTCGCGTCGTACGCCTCGCGGATGCAGCGACAGAAGTGCTCGAGCCCGAGCAGGCCGACATCCGGCACGCCCGCGGAGACGCTCGTGGCCGCGCCGGAGATGTACGCGGCGTGGAAGCCCGCATCGGCGATGGTCTTGGCGCAGAGCGCATTGAAGGCACCCGGCATCATCACGGTCTTTTCGGGACCGGGGGGGTTGTCGAGGAGGGCGCGGAGACGCTGGCCGGGAGGCTGTTGGCGCATGTCCGATCGTATGTTGCGGTCCACGATGCCGTGCGCCGCGCCGCCTCAGCCCTGCTTCTGCGGCGTCTTGTCGTCGGGCTTGGCCTCGGCGGCGGGCTTGGCAGGGACTGCCGGGGTCGCCGGTGCCGCGGCCTTCTGATCGACGTTCTTCGCTCGCGCGGCCTTGTCGGTCTCGATGATTTGCTTCATCTTCTCCTCGGTCAGGCGGTCGTCGGTGGCGAGCGGGAAGCCCTGCCAGCGGACGATGCCATCGGAGCTGATGACCAGCACGTGCGGGATGCCCTGCACGCCCACCTCCTTGTACGCGCGGATCGCGGGATCGTACGCGAGGGTGTACTTGATCTTGCCGCCGCGGAGGTCCTCGAAGTTTGCGATGGCCTTGGGCGTGTCGGTGGTCATGCCGATGACAACCAGGTCGTCCTTGAACTTCGCCTGCCAGGCCTCGAGCTCGGGGATGAGCATCCGGCAGGGCGGGCAGCCGATGCCCCAGAAATCCACGAGGATGGTCTTGTTCTTGAGGTCGGGCTTCTCGCCGCGCCATTCCTCCACCTGCAGGTCGGGCGCTTTCTTGCCGCGGAAGTCGGTGGTGGCCCACAACTGCTTGGTCACGATGGGCGGGTAGGCTGCGGGGGTCTCGCTCCCCGGCGAGTCCTTCTTGGGCTCGGCGGCAGGCTTCGCGGGATTCGCGGCGGTGATGGGAGCGGCGGGCTGGGCCGCGGGAGCGGAGTTCGCTGGTGCGCTCGGCTGCTGGGCGAATGCGCCCGCGCCAAGGCCGAGGGACAGACCGGACACGAGGACCAAGCTTGCACGCATCATGATGGGGGCTCCCGGAACGAGGATTTGAGAAGCAATCGTATTCGCGCAAAGGCTGGAAAACGCGGGGAATCACCGCAGCGTGCCTTGCCGCGTGCAACGCTTGTTCAAGCCTGTGCAGGACAATGTTCGGGTCTGGCGCAGGCCGGCTTGCAGGTATTGCTACCGCCTCAGGTCGCGCTGGGATGCCAGATCGTCTTCATCTCGACGAACGGCTCGATCCACCAGGGGCTTTCGCAGGCTTCAGCATCGAACAGGTCGATCGGCCTCGCGGAGCCCTTCTTCATGGGACGGTTGGTCTTGCCCGCCAAGTCGCGGACGGTGACCCGCTTGACATTCTCGGCCGCACCCTCGCGAAGGGCGAGCCGCTGCTCGGGAGTGACCCCCGCGGCGTGGATTGCATCGATATCGCGATGCCCGGCCACGATGGGAATGAGTTCGGCCCGATCGCCGGTGAGCAGATTCACGACACCGCCCGGCACATCGCTCGTGGCCATGACCTCGCCGAGGATGACCGTCGCGAGCGAGGCGCCCGTGCCCCCGCCTCCGAGCGCTACGCACGTGTTTCCGGCGCACACGACCGGCGCGACAAGCGAGATCAGCCCGAGCAGGCCGGGCTCATCGGGCGCGATGATCGCGACCACGCCGGTCGGCTCCGGCACCGTGAAGTTGTAGTACGGGCCGGCGACCTGGTTGTTGCAGCCGAGCACCTGCGCGTACTTGTCGGCCCAGCCGGCGAAGGCGACGAGACGGTCGATCGCGGCGGTGACCTCCATCTGGGCCGCGCGGGCCGGCGAGCCGCCCGCACTCAAAGCCGCGGCGAACTCGTCGCGCTTGCCCTCCATCATCTCCGCCATGCGGTACATGATCTGCGCGCGCAGGTAGGCCGTCGCATCGCGCCAGCCGTTGAGCGCCTTGCGGGCGGCGGACACGGCGTCCCGGACGTCCTTGCGGCTCGCGCGGCACATGTGCGCGGCGATGCGCCCCCTGGCGTCGTTCACGGCGAACGTGCGGCCGCTCTCGGAGCGCGGGAACTTCCCGTCGATGTAGAGCTTGTACGTCTTGGCGACTTCGAGGCGATCGGCCATGGTCAAGGATACGCGCGGAAAAAGACCGCTACTTTGGGGCCTCGATGGCGAACTCGACCGTCACGTCGGCCGTGACATTCACCTCGCCGGCCTCCACGGGGGTGGGCAC
>DASZWV010000503.1:0-13236 GCA_035546115.1 Phycisphaerales bacterium | reverse complement strand
CCCGACCAGCGGGGCCGTGGCGACGGGTGCTCGACATGCGCGTAGTTCCTGACTCCAACAAGGGCACGAACGAGGGCCATTTCCGGGCTCAGAGAAGACCCGGAACACGACCGGTGGTATCCGAAACAAACATGCCTCGGGTTCCGAAAGGCGGGCAAACGAACGCAACTCCAAACCGAAGAATTCCGGGTTGCGAGCGGCTTTTCGTCGGTTCCTGGCCAGTCTTGGCCACGTTCTCGGAACTCGACGCGACCAACGACAAACCGCCCAAAAATCGGGCGGTTTGGGTGGGACTTTGTACTTTTGGCGCGGCCTACTTGCCCGGCTTCCACGTGCCCTTGAACGCCGCGCACGCGTCGAGCAGCTTCTTCTCCATGTCCTTGTCGATGGCCTTCTTCTGGGCGAGCTCGTCGCGGACGCCCTTGGCGGTCGTGGAGAAATAGTTCAGGAGCGACTTCTCGAACGCGGCGACGTCCCTGGTGTCCACATCGTCGAGGAAGCCCTTGCTGGCGGCGAAGATGGAGATGACCTGGTCGATCACGGGCATCGGGACGTACTGCGGCTGCTTGAGCAGCTCGACCATGCGTGCTCCGCGGTCGAGCTGCTTCTGGGTGGCCTTGTCCAGCTCGGTTCCGAGCTGGGCGAAGGCCTCGAGCTCGCGATAGGCCGCGAGGTCGAGTCGCAGCGAGCCGGCGATCTGCTTCATGGCCTTGATCTGGGCGTTGCCGCCGACGCGGCTCACGGAAATGCCGACGTTAATGGCCGGGCGGACGCCGGCGAAGAAGAGCTCGGGCTCGAGGTAGATCTGGCCGTCGGTGATCGAGATGACGTTGGTCGGGATGTACGCCGAGACGTCGCCCTCCTGCGTCTCGATGATCGGGAGCGCGGTGAGCGAGCCCGCGCCGTTGTCCTTGGAGAGCTTGGTGGCGCGCTCGAGCAGGCGGCTGTGGAGATAGAACACGTCGCCGGGGTATGCCTCGCGGCCGGGCGGACGGCGGAGCAGCAGCGAGAGCTGGCGGTACGCGACGGCCTGCTTGGAGAGGTCGTCGTAGATGCACAGCGCGTGCTTGGGCATCGGCTTGCCGCTGGAGAGCTTCGCGCCCTCGTTCTTGCCCTGCCACATGAAGTACTCGCCCATCGTGCAGCCGGTGTACGGCGCGATGTACTGCATGGGGGCGGGGTCGGAGGAGGCGGCGTCGACGACGATGGTGTACTCCATCGCGCCGTACTTGCGGAGGGTCTCGACGGTCGCGGCGACGGTGGACTCCTTCTGGCCGATCGCGACGTAGATGCAGACCACCGCGTCGGGCGTGCCCCAGAACTGCTTCTGGTTGATGATGGTGTCGATGGCGACGGCGGTCTTGCCGGTCTTGCGGTCGCCGATGATGAGCTCGCGCTGGCCGCGGCCGATGGGGATCATGCTGTCCACGGCCTTGATGCCCGTCTGCATGGGCTCGGTGACGGGCTGGCGTTCGGCGATGCCGGGGGCGATGATGTCGACCTTGCGGAACTCGGTCGCGTTCAGCGCCGGCCCATCATCGAGCGTGCGGCCGAGGGGATCGACCACGCGCCCCAGGAGCTGCTCGCCCACGGGGACCTGCAGCAGGCGGCCGGTGCTCTTGACCAGGTCGCCCTCCTTCACGGCCAGGTAGTCGCCATAGATGACGGCGCCGACGGTGTCGAGCTCGAGGTTGAACACCTGGCCGACGACCACGCCCTCATCGGTCTGGAACTCGAGCATCTCGCCGGCCATGGCCTTGGCCAGGCCATAGATGCGAGCGATGCCGTCGCCAACCTCAACAACGCGGCCAACCTCGCTGATCTCGAGCTCGGCGGCGTACTGGGCGATCTCCTGCTTGATAACGCTGGCGATCTCGTCGGTCTTGATCTTCATGGGGGTCCTGGAGGGATTGGATGGTCGGAGTTCCCCGCTGGAAAGGCCGGCTCGCGGGGGGAGCAAGGGTAGGTCGCAGGTTTCGAGGTTTCATCTCCGCGTCTCGACCGGCTTTCCCGGGCAGATTCAGCCCGGGCTGGAGCTGGCTGTGCACTCCAAAACCGGCGAGTTACCGCGGAGAATGTCGTGGCAGGAGCGCCGTGGGGGCCCCGGGGCGCAGGGACAAGGCCAGGCCCGCGCCAGGCCCGCCGAGGGTCTCTCGTCGCCTCGTCTGTGAGCATGGCCGGAGGGCGGTTTTTCCGCACAGGCACATGAACTCAGTCTGAAATCAGGCATGTTGGTGTATTCATTTGGTATTCATGTAATGCGACCCGGCGTGGGAAGGATCGCGCGGTTTCGTTTCGACCGATGGGCCCCCCAAAGTGGCTCGGCAAATCTGTCCATTTGGAAGGAATTGGAGATTGTCTTTCGCCGTTGAACAGGTGGGTCGATTGCGACGAATCGCCGATGTGTTTGCGAGGACCATGGTGGGAACGACCCTCGCAGTGAAGGGGTTTCGTTGATTCGCGCGATCGTGGACAACGTCGATGGGTTGACGCCGGCGATGCTGCCCGAGGCACGCGGCGGTGCGCGCGCGCGGGACGAATCGGCCCCGCTACGCGTGCTGTTCCTGCAGGCCAACGACCTTGGGGCCACCTCCACCAGTCGCCTGTTCGAGCGGATGGCAAAGACCTGCGCGGAGATCGAGTCGCTGCACATCAATCTGCGGACCCGTCCGTTGCTGCGCGTTGCGGGGGCGCGGGGATACTTGCAGGGCTGGCGGATGGCGCTTGCCTGGAAGTGGGTCATGTCTCGGTGGTTCGCCGGGCCGCTTCCGCTGGACCGTTTCGACGTGGTGCTCGTGATGCGGCAGCAGAGGTCGCTCGCGCTGGCCAGGGCCCGTCGCCGCGATCCGGGGCGAACGCCGCCCTTTGTCATCGATATCGACGCCACCACGATCTGTTCGCAAAGGAGTTTCGGCATCCGGAACGACTGGCCGCCCTTGGATGCGTGGGTGGGGCGTGAGGCGTTCCGGTACGCCAGCGGGATTTCGTGCCACAGTCTTTGGGCGGCGGACTCGGTGCGCGACGACTATCACATCAGCCCGTCGAAGGTCTTTCTGTTCCACCCCACGCCTTCGGTGGCGTTCACGGAGGCGGCCGCGACGGCCCGCGACGCACGCCGGGCCAATCTCCTGCGTCTGGCCGCGGGCGAGCCGGGGGACCCGATCCGGATCGTGTTCGTCGGGCACGACTGGGATCGCAAGGGCGGCCCCCGCCTGCTGCGCTGGCATCAAGAGAGATGGGCGGACCGGGCGGAGTTGCACGTCTGTTCCAAGCGTGCGCCGCGCGACCCTTCGTGCAAGCGCGTGGTGTGGCACGGGGATGTCCAGAACGACCGCCTGGTTTCCGAGATCCTCCCGCACATGGACCTGCTCGTGCTTCCCACGACCAACGACACATCGCCGATCGCGCTGCACGAGGCGATCAGCTGCGGGGTGGCGCAGGTCAGCAGCCGCCTGGCCGGCATCCCGGGGATCGTTGATGACGGGAGAACCGGCCTTCTGGCCGAGGCGCGGGACGATGCGGGGTTCATCGCCGCGATCGAGAGCCTGCTGAACGATCCGATCAGGATCGTGCGGATGGGGGAGGCGTCGCTGGAACGCTCGAAGAAGTCGCACTCGGCGAGCCGGTGGTTCGCCCATCTGGTCGCCAATCTTCGATCGGCGGCGGCCGGCCGTCCGATGACCCTGATGCCGCCGGCCTCCGGAGAATGCGGCGCTCCCGAAGCAGACGAGATGCGGGACCAAAGCCCTCCGGAGGCTCTGCGATTGGGCGCGGCGTAGGCGTCTCAATCGCCGGACATTCCGGGATCCGCACTTGAACCAGGTCTCTTCTCCTCAAGCCAGCGAGCAAGCACCGGCGGCGCCTTCGCCGGGCCCGACGGCGCTGGGCCCGGCGGTCGGTCGCGGAGTCGTGTGGTCCATGATGACGACCGTGCTGGCGAAGACCCTGAGCTTCGTCGCGCAGATCGTGCTCGGGTGGCAACTGAGCAAGGGGGACTTCGGCGTCTATGCCATCGCGATGAGCGCGGCGAGCTTTGCCTTCGCGCTCCGGGATGGCGGGCTCTGGCAGGTGCTCATCGCCCGGGGCAGCCGGGAGTACGAGACGCTCGCGGGGCCGATCTTCTGGCTGGGGATATGGGCGTCGGTCACCATCGGCGTGCTGCTGGTCGCGGCCGCGCCCGTGATCGCGCTGCTCTATCACGACCCTCGCCTGACCTGGCTGATCATCGTCATCGCCGTGAGCTGGCCGCTGAGCTCGCCGTGCTGGGTGCCGCGGGCGCGGCTGGTGGTCGAGCTGAGGTTCAAGGAACTCGGGGCGTGCCAGATGATCGCGTCGGTGCTGCGGTACGGCTCGATGATCACGTTCGCGGCGTGCGGATTCGGGCCGATGAGCTTCGTGCTGCCGCTGCTGGTCGCCGCGATCTCGGACAACGTGACGGCGCTGTGGTTCACACGCGAGCGGGCGTGGCTGCGAAGCGCGAACGTGCGGAGCTGGGGGCCACTCCTCGCGGAGGGGACCTGGTGCGTGGTGGGGACGATCGCGAACTCGTCGCTGGAGATGGGGGTGTACCTCGTGATGGGGGCGGTCGCAACGAAGGACGAGATCGGCAAGGCCGAGGTGGGGCTCTATTACTTTGCGTACCAACTCGTCGCGCAGACCGGCGCGCTGCTGGCCGCCAACGTGCAGGGCGTTCTGCTGCCCACGCTGAGCCGGATCGACGAGGATGTGCCGCGACGCCGGCGCGCGGCGATCCGCAGCCTGAGCGCGCTCATGGCCGTGTCGGCGCCGGCGAGCATCGGCCTGGCGGTGGTGTTTCCGCCGCTCGAGCGCATCGTGTGGCATGGGAAATGGAGCGACGCCCTGTGGCCGGTGCTCGTGCTCGGCGTGGCCTATCCGTTCCGGGCGATCTTCGCCCTGCCCGTCATGCTGGAGATGTCGCAGCGCCACTTCAAGCGGGCGGCGTTGATGACCCTCGCGACGGGCGCGGCGCTCATGCTCGCCGGCGGGGTCGCGGCCGCGGTGCGCCCGAGCGCGGCGTGCGTTGCGCCCGCCACGGGAACCGTCCTTGTGATCGCGAGCCTGTTCTGGACGGCGCGAACCTTTGCGCGGATGCACGTTCCGCTGCGAGCCATCCTCGCGACGACGGGGCTGGCGTGGGTGGTCGCGCTGCTGTGCGGCGCGGCGGCTTTCGGCGCGGACTTCCTGCTGGCGGAAAAGGGCGTGAACGACATAGCGCGAGCCGTGTGCGTGGGCGCCCTGTTCGCGGGAAGCTTCGCGGTGGTCGCCCGGCTGTTCCTTTCGCACACGCTGCGCGACCTGGTGAGCACCGGTCCGGCCGGGCTTCGAGCGCCGCTCTCAAGGGCCCTGCTGCTCACCAGGGCGTGAGCGCCGTTGCGATCAGGGCTTGGCCGGAGGGGGGGCTTCGCGGCGCGAGATCCGCTGGATGCGCACGATCTGGCTGTCGGCCGATGCCGTCACGCCCGGCGGCAGGCTGGTGAACGTGGCCTGCTTGCTCGTGATGCCCTTCTCCAGATCCTCGTGCGTTAGCTCGATCATGGCGCGGATCTTTGTCTTGCCGGAGCGGATGGACTCGATGTCCTCGGCGGGACCGAGCACGAGCACGTCCGTGATCGCCTTGTCCTGCACCTCGACGGACCACTTGCCGGATTCCTCGCTCGCGGGGAGCCCCACCCACACCGGCACCGATGGGAGTTTCAAGGATTCGACCTTGCGCTTCAGGCGCAGGCCGACCATCACCTGTTCGGGCGTGATGAGCACGGGGTCGATGCCCTCGGCCTCCGCGGGCGCTCGCACGATGCCGACGACGGACTGGACGTCCTCGCCTCCCCTGATGCTCGACAGGTGGACACGCCGGAGAGCCGGCTCGCTCACGAACGCGACCGCGCTGGCCCCATCGGGGATGCGGTGGGCGTCCTCGGCCGGGACGCGGATGGTGACGCTGGATGGAACGCACGAGGGCTCCATATCCAGGGCGGCGTCTCCTTCCAACTGGGCCCGCACCGGCAACTCGCGGCTCACCAGGCGCACGACCTCGATGGGCACGACCTTCGGCTCGACCTCGGCGAGCGAGCCCTTGAACTCCGCCAGGTCGGGGATGCTCCCCAGTGCCGCGCGCAGGTCGACCGTGGACTTGCCCGGGGTGTCCGGCACGCCCGGGCTTCCCGGAGTCAGGCGGATATCCCGCAGAAGAACGTTCGCGGCGGCATCGATCGTGCGGGTCGTGCCCTCGAGCCGGACCCGCACGACGCCCGTGAACGACGGGTCGGGCTTGATGACCACATCACCGACGGGTTGTCGCGGAAACGAGACGGCGACGACCAGGCTGCGCGATGAAACGCTCTCCCCCTCCGCGTAGGCCCAGATCATCACGGCGATCAGGGCCGCGAGAAGCGCGGCTCGGAGTTGCGGGGCTGAGGCGGAGGAGAACATGGGAGGGCTCAGTTGCGACGGTTCCCGGCGCCGGCGGGCTCGGGACTTGGGGCACCCACGAGGGTGCTGTCGCCGAGCGATGCGGAATCGGAGTGCGGGGGCGGGGGCGACTGCGTTGGCACGGACTTCCGGCCGAGGCGCTTGGAGAGTTCGGAGCGGAGTCGATCAACGTCCATGTGCTGATCGAGCCGGCCCCGCTCGGCGATGGAGATTCCCCCGGTCTCCTCGCTCACGACGACCACGACGGCGTCGCACTCCTTGCTCAGGCCGACGGCGGCCCGGTGGCGCGAGCCGAGCGATGGATCGGGCATTTCCTCCGGCTCGGCCAGGGGCAACTGAACGCCGGCGGCCGTGATGGTGGTGCCCGAGATCGTGACCGCGAGGTCGTGCAGGGCGGACCCTGGGAAGAAGAGGCTCTGGAGCAGGCGGGCGGAGACGACGGCGTTGATCGTCGTGCCCCCCTCGACGAGCCCCTTGAGGGGCGTCTCGCGCTCGATCGCGATGATGCCGCCGAACCGCGCCCGGCTGAGGTAGGCGCAGGCTTCGACGATCGGGGCCACGGCGTCGCGCCGGACGGCGGCAGATCGTCGCAGGATCGAGGTCTCCCCGAGACGAATCAGGCCGCGGCGGAGCTCTGGCTGGAAGACAACGATGAGGGTCACGGCGAGGAGCGTGACGAAGTGATCGTAGAGGAACTTGATCCTCTGGAAGGACTCCGGGCCGCCGCCGCCGGCGATGCGGATGAGGAGCGTGGCGACCAGGAGCATGAGGAGGGTGCCCTTGAGCGCACCGGCCGCCCGCGTGCCCTGGACGAACCGAAGCACGGCGTACACCACCGCCCAGATGACCAAAAGTTCGATCGCCACCTGCCACCACGGATAGGCGGCGAGGCGCTGGATCAGGCGTGTGAACGGGTTCCACATCATCGACGAGAAGCCACCTCCCGTCCGCGCCCGACCGGCCCGAGCAAGCCGAGGGCGGGCAACGAGGTGATCGTACACGAGGACGCCGCCGCGGTCGCCGAAATCAACCCACTTTGGGCCGATACTCTTGGCAGGATGTCCCACTCCATCGTCGAGTTCCAGACCACCCCGAACCCGAATGCGCTCAAGTGCATACTTGATCGGCCGCTCGCGCCCGCGTCCATCGCATCATCGGAAAGACCGGCACTGCGGTCGTTTCGCTCGGCGGGCGAGGCCGCCAGCGACCCGCTCGCCAGGGCGCTCCTGGGCGTGGCCGGGTTGACGTCGGTGCTGATCGCCGACGGCTGGATCACCATCAACAAATCCCCGGCGGCGGCCTGGCCGTCCATCAAGAAAGAAGTCCAGAGGGTGCTCGCCGGCGCGGCCGGCTGATCCAGCCAGGATGTGATGCGCAAGACTCCCCCCACCTCGACCGCCCCGGCGAGCCACGACACCATCGTGGCCCTTGCCTCCGGAATCGGCCGGAGCGACCGTGCCCTGGTGCGCTTATCCGGACGGCACGTTCAAGAGATTGTCGGACGCCTCTGCGCGGACCGGGCGCCGACAGAGGGCATCCGGGCGGCCGTTCTTCGCCTTGGCGACGACGTGACGGAGCTTGGGATGCCGTGCCTGGTTTCCCTCTGGATCTCGCCGCGGTCGTACACCGGAGAGGACGCGGCGGAGATCCTGCTTCCGGGGAATCCGGTGCTCGTCGGTCGGGTGATCGGACGTCTGCGGCAGATTCCGGGAGTGCGGGAGGCCGAGCCGGGAGAGTTCTCGGCGCGGGCCTACCTGAACGGTCGCATGAGCGTCGAGCAGGCGGAGGGGGTCGCGGCGCTGATCGGGGCGCGGACGGATGAGCAGTTGCGCGCGGCCCGGTCGCTGCGATCGGGCGAGGCGGGTGCTCGGTACCGCGCGTGGGCGGATGAGGCCGCGACGCTGCTGGCTCTGGTGGAGGCGGGGATCGACTTCACGGACCAGGAGGATGTCGTGGCGATCGGGCCGGAAGCGCTGGCTTCGCGGATCGGAGCGCTGATCGGGTCGATCGAGAACTCGCTCGGCTCGGGGGCGGGTTCCGAGCGATCGAGCGGGCTGGCGCGCGTCGTGCTCGCCGGCCGCCCCAACAGCGGCAAGAGCACGCTGTTCAATGCGCTGCTGGGACGACGGCGCGCGATCACGTCGCACGTCGCGGGCACGACACGCGATGCGATCGTGGAAGATGTCGACCTGTCCCGGGATGTTCCATGCGGCCCGAGGATCGAACTCGTGGATCTGGCCGGCTTGGATGAGGGCGGGGACGAGATCGATCGGGCGTCACAGGAGCGTGCGGGCGAAGAGGTCGCGGGAGCGGACGCGGTCGTGCTGTGCGATCCTTCGGGCCGGTTCGATGTGGAAGTTCCGGGCGATGCGCACCGGCCCATCGTGCGCGTTCGGACAAAGGCGGATGTGCCGATCGGGCACTCCACGTCGGCGTCGGTGGAGGTGTGCGCGCTGGACGGCTGGAATCTTGGCGTGCTGCGCCGCGCGATCGCGGACGCCGCGACAGCCGCACGGGGCTCCGGGGCGTGGCTGATTCCGCGCCATCGGCGAACGCTGGGGAGCGCGGCCGAAGCGCTCGCCCGAGCTCGGAGTTCCGTCCGAAGCGGCCGGGGGTCCGGGGCGCTGCCCAACCCGGAACTGGTCGCGAGTCACCTTCGCGAAGCGACGGACCGTCTGGGCGAGCTTGTGGGAAGGATCTCGCCGGACGACGTCATCGGGCGGATTTTCGCGACGTTCTGCGTGGGGAAGTAGCGGAGGGTGGGAGCAACCCCGGCGGCCTGCGCCGCTCTGCGCTGATCTCAGTCCTTCATGTTCTTCAGTTCGTCGCGCAGGATGGCCGCGAGTTCGTAGTTCTCCTGCTCGAGGGCCTGCTTGAGCCGGCTGCGGAGCTCGGCGCTCTGGCTGACGGGGAGCTTGGGGGTGAGCGCATCGCGCATGCCTTTGAGGATCTGAACCTCGGAAGAATCGTCGAAGGTCTCGAGTTGGCCGTTCTCGGAGAAGTAGCGGCGCAGGATCTCCAGCCCCTCGTCGAGGGCGTGGATGGCGGCCTTGGGCTCCTCGTCCTTGAGGGCCTGGCTGGCCAGGGCCCGGGAGCGCATCATGACGATGTACGGGCGGAACTGTTCGAGGACCGCGCGGTCCTGTTCGGTCTCGGCGTGCTTTGAGCACATGTCCAGAACCCGCAGGTTCCGGCTGGTGTCGCGGACGACGCCCTCGAACTCGTCGAGGACCATCTCGCACACGTATCGGTGGTAGTACTGAACGGCTTCTTCACGAAGCTCGCGGCACTCGTCTTCCGTGAGCGAAAAGCCCGAGGCCGAGCCGTTGGCCTCCACGTGCTCGTCGAGGCGGGCTTCGTGGAACTCCAGCAGGCTCTCGTAGCCGTTTGGACGCAGGCCGTCGGGGCGGCCCGAGGTGCGCAACTGCATGATTCCCAAGTCGATGCGCAGCTGAATCCGGGGTTCGCCGTCGTCGCCCTCGATCAGGCGCACGTTGATCTTGCCCGGCTCGTAGGGCCATTCGTCGAGGATTTTGGAGAGGTCCATGCCCATGCGTTCGCCTCGCAGAGCCGTCTCCCCAACGAAACCCCCAGGGAGAACGGCCCTCGGGGGAAGTCGGGCGCCATTTCTACGAGTTCAACATACTGTACGTTCCCATGCCGGCCGAGCGTTACCGAGCGCTGGCGGGTGGGATTCAGGCCAAAGGTGGCCGATAACGGGTGCGATGGCCACGCATGGCCCCCCCGCATCTCCCAGATGCTTCCGTTGGCCGCACTTGCGCGGCACGGGGCTTGCCACGGTCAAGGGGAAATGCGCGAGTGACGATGCAACCTCGGCATTTCCGCCCGCGAAGGGAATCCCGGCGGCCTTCGCGAGCTTCGTGTGTGGCGCCGCACTTCGGGCGGTTCTCGCCGGACGAGAGGATTGGAAACAGTGCGAGGTGTTCGAACGACCAAGTCACCGGCGCGGACTGAGCTTCAGTCCGGGCTCCACCTCTATCTGAAGCAGATCAATGAGACCGCGCTCCTGACGGCCGACGAGGAGAAGCGTCTGGGCTGGAACATCATCAACGACAACTGCGCCGCCTCGCGCGAGCGGATGGTGCGCTCGAATCTCCGCCTGGTGGTGTCGATCGCGAAGAACTACTCCAATCGCGGCCTGTCCCTGCAGGATCTGATCGAGGAGGGCAACGTGGGCCTGCTGCGGGCCGTCGAGGGATTCGACCCGGCGCAGGGCGCGCGGTTCTCGACGTACGCCTCGTGGTGGATCAAGCAGGCGATCAAGCGCGCCCTGATCAACGCGGTGCAGCCGATCCACGTGCCCGCGTACATGGTCGAGCTCATCGCCAAGTGGAAGCAGGCGAGCCAGAAGCTCGAGCGCGAGATGGGGCGGCAGCCCTCGCTCCAGGAACTCTCGGAAGAGATGAACCTGCCGCTGAAGAAGGTCCGGATCATCAAGCGCGCCGTGAAGGCGTTCCGCGCCCCCGCGCAGGCCCCGCTCGACGAGAACGGGGAGGTGATGAATATCGGCGACCTGCTCGCCGACGACCGCAACGCGGCTCCCGAGGACTACACCTTCCGCGACGAGGAGCTCAAGACGATCCGGCGGCTGCTGGACGCGATCGACGAGCGCGAGGCCCGCATCCTGCGGCTGCGCTTCGGCCTGGACGGCCAGGAGCCCCTGACCCTCAAGCAGATCGCGACGGAGATCGGCATCTCGCGCGAGCGCGTCCGCCAGATCGCCGACGAGGCCCTGCGCAAGCTCAACGCCCAGGTGTCCGACGAGCAGCCCAGCCGGTTCTTCCGGGAGAATCGCCGCCCGACGTACGAGCGCGACGAAGAACAACGCGCTCCAAAGCGTCCCGGCGCGAACCTCCTGGTCGAGGACGACGAACAGGATGATCAGGAGCCCCCGGTCAACGGCGCCCTGTGCGACAGTCCGAGGGACGATGCGGACCGCCCGGATCCGGACTTCCAGTCTTTCGACGGGCACGATCTGCTCGCCGAGCCCAACGGCTGACCTCTCGGAAACCCCTCTCTCGCCGGAGTGCCCGGGCGCTGCAAGGCGTCCGGGCTTTGTTTTTGGCTGCGTACACGGTCCATCCCGCGGCTCGGGACGGTTGCGGAGCCCATTTCGCGGGGGGAGTTGCTAGTATCCGGGCCCCGGACACCATCCGGCACCGGCCACGATCCTTCCTTTTCCTCGAGTGCGGCGATTCAACGCCCCGGAACCGCAGGACATGACCCACCTTTCGCCTTGCCTCACCCCGATCCGCCCCGCCGCAGCGAGCGGCACTCCCGATCGCCGCCGCGCCGCGGGCCGCATTCTCGCCGTGCTGGCGACGTGGACGCTCGTGTCCGCGGCCTGCCCTCGATCGGCATCGGCCGACGAGTACACCGACCGGGTGAACGCGATCGCCAGCGATCCGAGCGTGAGCGAGAAGGCGCGGAGCGACCTGGTCCTGCTGCCCCTGCTGGCGAAGATGCAGACACCGCCGGCGGTGCTGCGAACGCAGGAGCGTGCGGCGCTGTTTGCCGACCAGGGCCCGGGCTGGGCCGAGTGCGCCGCGTGGGCCCAGGCGCCGGCGCAGAAGGCGATCATCGATGCGCTCGACACGGTCACCAAGGAGACCGATCGCAAGAAGGCGTTCGTGTTCGGCCAGCCCTACGGCATCGAGGGCGTGAGCGTCGATCTGATCAAGGACAACATGTACACCGAGCTGGGCGACCCGCCGCTCCTGGCCGCGGCCCAGATCAAGTACATGCCCGCGCTCGAGAACGCCGGCATCCTCTGCGAGGTGGAGGCGACGCGCCGACTCGCGGCGGGCGAGGGCAAGGCGGCGCTGAAGGTTCTGACCGACTGGCTGTTCTTCTGCCGCCAGATGGCCGATCGGCCGATGCTGCAGGAGAAGAAGTGGGCGATGGAGTCGATGCGCCTCGCGCTCGAGCGCATGCGCGATCTGGCGTACACGGACATGCAGGCCGACAAGCACGTCTTCACCGAAGAGGACATGGACAAGGAGAACGACCGCATCGGCGAGGGCACGCCGCGCAATCGGGGGTTCCTGCAGCTCGACCGGCTCACGCTTCCCGAGGGCGACTTCATCGCCCGCGAGCAGCTTGTCAGGAACATCATGGGACGCGACGGGGAGCCGAGCGAGAAGGACTTCGCCCCGCTCATGGCCCGGGCGAGCTCGACGCAGAGGCCGCTCAAGTTGTTTTCCGCGGCGGCGTTCTGGGAGCAGGCCCGTCGTGGCCACGCGAGCGAGCGCGAGACCAGCCAGATGCTCAAGGGCATCCACGACGACTGGGAGGGGCGCTGGGTGCGCTCGCCGTTCGACAAGGTGAACTCCACCGCGAGCGACTATCGCAAGCGCGTGCAGACGACGACCCGATTCGCCGCCTTGAGCGACGCGTTCAACGAGATCGACGGGCTGTTCTCGCTGCGCCAGCAGTTGCGGACCGAGCTCGCCGGAACGCGCATGGCCGTGGCGGTGTACGGGTATTTCCTGCGCAACAAGACGCTTCCGACGGGGCTGTCGGCGTGCGTGCCGCGGTTCGCCCGCGCGGTGGACAAGGACCCGTACTCGCCGCGGAATCTGGATCTTCCGTACTTCGTGCCGATGCGCGATACCAACGGCAATCCGTACACGATCACGCTGTATCCGCCGCCGCCGAATCCGGAGTTCAAGCGGCAGTTCAACGACCACGTGTTCGTGCTGTACTCGGTCGGGCCGGACGGGCTGAGCGACCGGGTCTCGCTCGCGACGCAGACGCGCGTGGGCG
>DASZWV010000502.1:0-3566 GCA_035546115.1 Phycisphaerales bacterium | reverse complement strand
GATGCGTCCCTCGCGAATCAGCCCCCGATACAGCGCCCGCCACCGCTCGGCGTTCGCCTCGCGATAGACGTAGTACGTCGGCCTCTTGCGGTCCTTGAACACCGCCCGTTCGAGGATCAGCAGTTCGACGTACCGGGGGTGATCGTGGAAAAACTGCAGGTAGGTGCGCAGCGCCGCCGCGATCTGGTCCAGCGGGTCCGCGTGCTCGTCGGCCGCGGCGTCGATGCTCGCCCGCATCTGCGTCATCACCTCATCCACCGCCGCCTGGAACAGCTCCCGCTTGGACGGGAAATACCGATAGATCGTGCCTTTTCCCACCCCGAGTGCGTCCGCGACGTCCTGCAAGTCCGCCTTGGCAAAGCCCACGCGCGCGAACACCCTCGTCGCGACCCGCAGAATCTGCTTCCGCCGTCGATCGGCCAGTTCCGGATCGCGAGGTCGGCCCGCGCGTGGACGAGGCTTGGTTGAGCGAGCAAGGGGTGGCATGGAATGACTTTGTTGACGGGCGCGTCCGTCAATTATCGGCACCCCTGCGATGAGAGTCCATTGAAACCGGGAGAATGAGGCCCGCCCAAAGCGGCGCGAGGCCGGTCGCCGAGAACGGCGGATGGCGCGGCGGTGCCGGGCGATCGGTGGATGCGGACACGGCATTGGCCGGACAACGCGCTATTTTCCGCGAGGGTCCGCAACGGCCCCCGGCGATTCCCGCGTGCACTCGCGCGAGAAGCGGAGCGGGAGAGCTTTCTGCGTTCATTTCCGGAGCAGAGACTCGCCTGGACGCGGGCCGGGGGGCGTGCGGGGCGGCGTTCGGGCATCCGCAGCCGCGGGCTGAACGATGCGAGCGACCATGGCGAGCGAGGCTCGGCGTGCGGTGTTGGGTGCTATGGAAGGACACCGTGAACAGAGGCGGTGCCATGGAGCAGGCATCGTGCGTGCGGATGGTTCGGCCGCCATCTTCGATTCTGCCCGTCGGAGGCGGCACGCGCTGGAGGAGATGCGGTAGGATGACGCCGATGAATCCTTGCAGCGTCACAAACCGTGCCCACCGCGTGGCGATGCGTGCCTTGGCCGCATCGCTTCTTGTTCTCGGCTCTTCCGGTTGCGGGTCCGCGTGGCGCTCCGCGGAGCGGGCGGAGCCCGGCGCGACTCTCGCCACCGCTTCGGGGCGATCGGTGGATGAACTCCGGCGTGCGGCCGAGCGAGCCGACGCTTCCGCTGCTGATCAGGTTGCGTACGGCGAGCGGCTGTTCAACGGCGATGGGACCGGCGCCGGGTTCGATGAGGCGGGCGCGGCTCGATGGTTTGCCAAAGCCGCTCAGCGCGGGGATCCGGTGGGGAAGATGCGGCTGGCGGACTGCCTTGCGTCGGGGCGCGGCGCGGCGATCGACCGGACGCGGGCCCTGAAGCTGTATCGCGAGGCGGCCGATGCCGGGCTGGCGGAGGCTCGATACTCGCTGGGGATGTGCCTTGCCGATGGGCTTGGCACGCCGGGGGGCGCGAAGGATGTTCGCGAGGCGGCGGGGTTGTGGGAGTCGGCGGCGGAGTCTGGGTATGCGCCCGCGCAGTTCCGCCTTGCGCTGTGCCGCAAGAATGGGGAGGATGGCCGGCCGCCGGATTTGGAGAGCGCGTTCCGGTGGTTCCAGCGCGCGGCGAACCAGGGGTACGGGGCGGCGCAGGCGAACGTGGGGCGGGCGTATCTCCGGGGCGAGGGCGTCGCGAAGGACCCCGAGAAGGCGTACATGTGGTCGGTGATCGCGATCGCACACGAGGCGCCGCTGGCCAAGCGCACCTGCGATGCGGCGGCGAAGGAACTCACCCAGCCGCAGATCGATGAGGCGCGGCGTCTGGCCGGGGAGTTCCGCGCCCGACCCGAGACCTCGGGCGGGGCGAGATAGGCATCAGCGACGCCGGCGTGCCGCGGCGATTCCCGCCAGACCCAGCAGAGCGATCCCGGCGGGGGACGGCACCGCGGTGATGTTGTCGATCCCGATCGATCCGGAGATCGACTCGCCACCGGCCGAGGGCGTCGAGCCGTCGTGGCGGAACATGATCTGGTCGACGGCGGCCAGGTCGGCCGCGAAGGAGCCGGAACCGAGCACGCGGGTGATGTCGGAGGCGCTGATGGGGAAGGAGACGTGTTGCCAGTCTCCCCCCGGGGCGAGGGTGATGAAGTTTGAGGACGTCCATCGCTCGCCCGCGCTGAAGAGCACCAGGCGCATCTGCAGGGAGGTGTCTCCGACGTTGATCATGTCGGCCTCGATGGCGGTGACTCCGGCGGCGATGTAGTCGCCGGCCCAGCGAGAATCAGCGTTGTGGGCGGCGAGCTTGCTTCCGGGGCCAGCGGCGCCACCGTTGCTTGCGACGAGCAGGAAGAGGTCGCTGTCGCCCGCGGGGCCTCCGGGGGAGTTGGAGATCGTCGTGCCGCCGGACCAGTCCATGACGGTGGAGTCCTGGAAGGTGTCCTGGGTGCCCGTCACGATCGCGCGAGCGGGCGCGGTGAACAAAAGGACAGAGGCCACGAGTCCGACGGGAACGCAAAGACGGAACATGGGTGGATTCCATTCTCTCCCTCTCCCCGGGTTTTGCATGATTGCCCGCCGATCGCGGGGGTCATGGGAGTCTAACACGTCGATGCGCCGGAGCCAGCACGACCTGTGCCACCGGGTTCTTTGCGGACCGCAATCCGGATCGACAACGTCCGAAGACGTTGCGAATTGCCCTGTTTTGACTTTTAATACCGTCCCCGGGGCCAGGGGGCTTTTCTATCCGCTGAGTTTTGCTTCATGGTCCGGGCCTCTGGGCGTGCCATGCTTTGTGGATCGCTTCGAGGTTCGACGACCCGCGCAGCAAGACTCTGCGCAAACGAGATCACACGATGCCCGCAACGACGCCCGCCCGGCTGCTCCTGGCCCTCGCCTCCGTTAGTGCCGCGGCCTCTTCGGCCTCCGCGCAGTTCAACTACACGACGTTCGCGAGTTCGACCGGATTCAATCTGGTCGGGAACGCGTCGGTGACGAGCGGGCACCTGCGCATCACGCCGGCGTCCAACAGCCAGATCGGCGCGGTGTGGTACTCGACGCCGCAATCGGTGGTGTACGGCTTTTCGATGAGCTTCACGTTCGCGATCAGCAGCCTGCACAGCGGGGGCGCGGATGGTTTCGCGTTTCTGGTCCAGAACTCGTCGTCGACGGCGATCGGCTCGTCGGCGGGGGGCTGTGCGCTCGGGTACGACACGATTCCCAACAGCGTTGCGATCGAGTTCGACACGTACCAGAGCACGACGTGCTCGGCGGGGAACGTGAACGATCCGAACGGCAATCACATCAGCATCCACACGAACGGCACCGCGGCCAACAGCGCGCAGGAGGCGTACTCGATCGGGATCTCCTCGCCTTCGGCGAGCCTGAAGTCGGGCACGCACACGGTGGTCGTGAACTACACGCCGGGGACCCTGACTCTGACCTTCGACGGCTCCCTGGTGATCACGTCGCAGATCAATCTTGCGACCGAGTTGGCGCTCACGGGCGGCACGGCGTATCTGGGATTCACGGGGGCGACGGGGGGCG
>DASZWV010000501.1:0-5248 GCA_035546115.1 Phycisphaerales bacterium | reverse complement strand
CAGCGACGGATCCAGCGGGGCGACTTCGTTATTGGCCGAAATTCCCGAGCCGTTGCTTGGGGCAGTGTCCGGAACGCTGTTTCCGTCCGAATCCATACCCGGGGTCTGCAACAGAGCATTTCCCGTGGCCGCACCGGCAATCAGGCCGATCTCATTCAGAGCGGGATTGTTCGTGAACGTGCCCTGCGACTGATTCACCAAGCCGTTGAAATACCCGTTGATGCCGGCGAGGTAAGAGTACTGACCCGCAAGGCCGTGAATTCCCACGATGGAACCCGCGGTCCACGGAGTGCCCGCGTAATAGGCGTTTCCGACCCCAAAGACGTAACCGTTCATGGTACGGGCCAACTGCAGCGTCCCGGCCGACTCGGAGTCGGTCGTCGAAATGTTGAAGTTGAATCCGCCGAGGTTGCTGCCGCCGGTGACGCGAGCCTGCACCGCGATCTCAAGCAGGCTGTCCGCCGAGCTGGCGACGGTCTGACCCGTGCGCTCGACGAAGCGGAATTCGACCTGCGCATTCGCAGCGCCGGCCAGCGCAGCGAGGGCCAAAGCAGAAACACAAATCCGATTCATCTCTATCTCCTTCCGGTTGTGAGGGCAGAAAGACAATCCACAGACAACGACGCGTGGAAGATACATCAAGCTGGAAGGACCGTCAAGGCTTTTCTGGGCGTTCCAGCCGGTATTTGCACCCCATTTGCGCTCAAAGAACGGGGTTTTGGCCAGCCTGGGCCACACGAAATACCAATCGCAATCCGAACATTTATGGCCCAGACTGCGGAAGGCCGTGAACCTCTTCCGGCCGCAGTTCGCACACGCCGGTCTGTTCGCTGGCACCGGCGAGGGGAGGCGAAAACAGGATGTACCTGGGACGATTTTCATCGCCAACGACTCGCGGGACGAAGCCGCCGCGCCACACGCTTGCTTCGCGCGCGAACTTCGGCGCCGCGTCGCCGCTCTCGACGGCCTGAAAGACCAGATCCGAAGCGGCGCCGAGCAGGAGACCCTTCGCGCCGGCGCCCAGCGGATCAAAGAACGGAACAGCGCCGACTGTTGCGCCCGCCAGCGGAATCACGGCGCTGCGCGATGGATCGATCCACGCCATCGAGGCTGTCTCGCCCGACATCAGCGCGATTCCACGGGACAAGGGGCCGCGGCGAGGGCCGGGCCAGGGCGTCTGGATGCACAGGGTCGTCTGGAACGCCGACGCGATCGAGGCCTCGACGTCGAGCGAGGATTCTCCGGCGATGCGCAGCGCTCCGGGTGCTTGACCTTCGCCCGGGAGCGCGAGGTTGACGGCGAAGACCCGCAGGCGCGTGCCCGGCTGCTGGCCGACGCCGAGCACGTACACCACTTCCGCGCCGGCGGAGAAGCACGGAAAGACCAGCGATACGCCGGGGAGCGCAAGGACTCGCTCGGACTCGGCGCTCCCGCCCGCGGAACGCACGACCAGTTCGAACGCCGGAGCGGCCGAATCGGCGCGATGCGTATTTCGCCGGGAGTAGGCGAGCGATCCGTCGGGACCGAGGGTGGCGAACGCGTTCACCGTGGCGCGGGAATCCGCCAGCCACTCCTCGGCGCCGGTGCTCCAATCGACGCGCCCGATCCATCTCGAGCCGTCGTGGCGAGGCCATTCGACGAGGAAGCCGCGCTCATCGCAGGATCGCCCGAGCAGGAGGCCGCGGGAGAGGCCGGTCTGCCAGGCGATGGCCTCGAGCGATCGGCGATCGCGGCCCGATGGGCCGGCGTCCGCGGATGCACGGAACGCGACGATCTGGAGGCCCCGGGGCTGGCTGGAGTCCTCGGGCGTGCCGTCGGCGAGCAGTGCGGGCCAGGTGGGCGTCGCGCCGACCTGCGCGGCGAGGACATACTCGCGGCGTCCCTCGACCGAACGCATGGCGACGAGGGGAAGGGTCACGGAATCGAACGGGATGAAACCGAGCGGACGGACATCGATCGCGAGGCTTGCGCCCGGGGATTTGGCCGCGGCCAGCGGATCGGTCGGCGTGCGCGACGTGCCGGGGCGCTCGTGCGCCCTGGAGATGGCCGTTCGGGCGATCGGCGGGGGGAGGGCGGGTTCGGACGATGCGTTGCGCGCGAGGTGCCTGCAGCCGAGCGGCAGGAGCGATGCGACGAGGAGCGCAGCCAAAAAAGCAACTCGCCTCCCGATGTCGGAGAGGCGAGGGGCGTGCGGGCGGGGAATCGGGCCTCTGGAAGCGGGGTTCACTGGTGATCTTTGGCCTCGGGCGGACTGCCCGGCGAGGCCGGCGAGGTCGACTTGGGAGACTCCTCGCCCGGCCCCCGCGGGGAGGGCTCGGTCCTGGACTTGTTCTTGGGCCGATCGAGGCTGTCGACCGGAACGAGCTTGTCGCGGACTTCCTTGAGTCGCTCCTTGTCCTGCTCATCGACGCGCATGATGTCCACGTCGTTGCCGATCACGTAGGGCGTGACGAAGGCGATGAGCTCGGTCTTGGTGAGCGTGTGCTCGACGGAGGTGAAGGCGGCGCCGATGCCCGGGATGTCGCCGAGGATCGGGATCTTGCGCTTGGTGTTGGAGTCCTCGTTGCGGAGGATGCCGGAGACGACGACGGTCTGGCCGTCCTTGATGATGAGGTGGGTGGTGGTCTCGCGGCGATCGACAATGAAGCCGCCGAAGAGCGTCTGGCCGGGCTCGATGCTCGAGAGCTCGAGGTTGATGTTGATGTCCACGTCGCGGTTGATGGTGATTCGCGGCCGGACGCGCAGGGCGATGCCGACGGCGCGGTAGTCGAATGACTGGACGAGGTTGCCCTGGGTGTTGGGCTGGCTCTCGGTGATGAAGGGGACGTCCTGGCCGGAGAAGAACTCGGCCTGCTGGTTGTCGGAGGTGAAGATGCGGGGCTCGGAGAGGATGTTGACGGCGGTCTTCTCGTTGAGGGCCTGGATGAGCGCGTTGACGTTTACGCCGAGGTTGAGGACGCTGGAGGTGAACAGGCCGGGGAGGAGGTCGTTCTTCTGGCCGGTGATGGTGCCGCCGGCGGTGGTGCCCGCGGAGGAGGGCCCGAAGGAGATGGCGTTGTCCTGGTGGTTCGGGGTGATCGCCGAGTTGGACCAGCGCAGGCCGAGGGCGGTGGCGTCCTCGACGTTGATCTCGGCGATGACCGCCGAGAGGAGCACCTGGCGGCCGGGGTTGTCGAGCGTGGTGATGACCTCGCGGAGGGAGTCGCGATACTCGGGCGGGGAGAGGATCATCAGCGAGTTCTGGCGCCAGACGGGGATGATGCGGATCTTGCCGACGAGGTTGCCCGAGCCCGCGGTGGTGGTGGACGGCTGGGAGCGGGCCCACCACATGTTCCAGACGGCGTTCTGCGCCTGTTGTTGCTGCTGCTGGGTGTTCTGGGTGCTGGAGGTCGAGGCGAAGGGGGAGGCGCTGGTGGTGGAGGTCGTCAGGCCGGTCTGGGCCTTGGTGACCTGGGCGATGGTGCCTTCGCGGGCGAGGAGGGCGTTGAGCTGCTCGGCGAGCTGCTCGGCGTCGGCGTGCTTGAGCTCGATGATCTCGGGGAGGCCGGCGCGCTGGGGCTGGTCGAGCTGGGTGATGATCTTGTCGATCTCGTCGAGGTTCGCCTCGTTCTTGGCGATGACGACCAGGCGGGCGGCGTCGGGGATGGCCTCGAAGGTGAACTGACCGTAGAGGCGGTTGGCGGTGCCGGACTGCTGCTGGTTGTTGCGCTGCTGGGTGGCGCCGGGGTTGCCGAACATGGTGATGAGCACGTCGCGCATCTTGACGGGGTCGGTGTTCTTGAGCTCGTAGACGCGCGGGGTGATGCGGGTGGTCTCGATGTCCCACTCCTCGGTGATCATCTTGCGGATCTGCTCCATGAGCGGCTTCTCGGCGACGACCGTCACGGCGTTCTGCTGGGTGTTGGCGGTGACGCGGAGATTGGCGGACGCCGAGACGTCGTTGGGCTGGCGCTGCGCGCCGGCCTGGGCGGGCTGGTTGTTGTTGTTGCCCTGGTTGCGGCCGCGCTGGAAGAACTGCTGGAAGGGATTCTGGTTCTGGCGCTGCTGCGTGCCGGTGGCGGCGAACAGATCGCGGATGTTCTGGGCGATCTCGTTCGGGTCGGCGAAGTGGAGCACGAACGTCTCGGTGACGAGCGTCGCGGTGGACTGCACGTCGACGGCGCGGATCTTCTCCTCGATGCGCTGCAGGAGGCCGATGTCTCCCATGACGAGGATGCGGTTGGAGTCCACATCCATGGTCATCTTGGCGTAGTTGGGGAGGGAGTTCTTCACCATGTCGGAGATGTTCGCGACGCTCGCGTAGCGCGGGGCGAAGACCTTCTCGTAGATGGCGCCGATGTCGCTGCGGCCGAGGACGCTCTCGTCGGGGCCGATGACGGTGACCTGCTGGCGGTCGATCTCGGTGAGGCTGCGGAGCTGGATCAGATCGTCGGATTCAACGACGGCGACGCCGTTCTGGAGCAGGGCGAGGAAGACCATGTCGAGCGCCTTGGCTCGCGGGATCTTGCGGTCGTTGAGGATGGTGATGCGCGTGGACATGACGTCCGGCATCGGGAGCACGACCTTGCCCGTGGCCTCGACGATGAACGGGATGACCTGCTCCATCGAGACGTTCTTGAAGGCGAGCTCCGTCGGCTCGTCGGGCTGCACGCGCCGGCCTCGGGGATCGGTCTTGGCTTCGGCGCTCGGCGCGGCCTTGGGCGTCGCATCGGCGTCGGCGGGTTGGGCGGCCGGCTGCTTCGAGGCGTCGGGCGTTTGGTCGGCCGGTTGCATCGGGGCGTCGGGACCATCCATGAGCGCCGCGAGCTCATCGTCCGAGAGCATGGAGAGCTGCCACCAGAGCGAGGCGGAATCGTCCGGCCCATCGTCGGAAGGGTCGGCGAGGGCGGGGCGGGGGATCGACAGCGATGCCAGCCCGGCGGCGGCGCCGCAGATGAGGGCCAGGTGAGCGATCGATCGACGCCGGGAGAGTGTGTGCATGCGCGTGCTCATGGAGAGATTCGATGATCCGGTGCGTGACCGGGCTCCTTGGGAGGATCGGAGGGTGATGGCGAGGGCTCGTTCGACGGATGCGCGGGAGCGGGCTCGCCGGATGGGCTTCCGGGCGCCGGCGGGGTGGATGGGGAGCCGGGGGCGGTTCCGGGAGGGGCCGGAGTGGGCGAGGGCTCGTTCGATGGAGGGGCGGGTGGAGTGCCCGAGGGCGGCTCACCGCCGGGAGGCGGCCCCCCACCGGCGACCACGGGGGGCG
>DASZWV010000500.1:0-3613 GCA_035546115.1 Phycisphaerales bacterium | reverse complement strand
GGGGCACCATCATCCCGCCGCCCGCGAGCGTGCCGGTCCTCGCGCTCCGCAGGAGCGACCCCGGGGCCCACGCGCTGCTGGCGATGGATGGATCATCCGAGCGGGCGGGCAAGCCGGACCGCGTGGCCGCGCTCGTCGTGTTCCGCGCCGTGGCCGACGGCCCCGTGCGGCGACCCGAGGAGGGCGCGTACCTCGGCCTGTTCACCCGCCCGCGCTTCGCGAGCAACGTCACGGCGGCCGACCGGGGCAAGACCGCGACGTACTTCGCCCGCTGGGCCAACGCCAAGGGGGAGCCCGGCCCGTGGAGCAACGCGCTGAGCGTGGCGATCGCGGCGTGAAGGAGGAAGGTATCGAGGTGGCCGGGCGCCGGGGTGTCGGGGGCGCGGCCGATCTGCATCTTCCTCGACACCTCGACGCCTCGACACCTTGGCACGGTTCCGCGCGGGTATCCTCTGCGATCCAGGGAGCACCCCCCCACCATGGCCAAGAAGAAGACGAGCAAGAAGAAGGCGTCCGGATCCAAGAGCAAGCCCCCCGCCGCCCCCGCCCCCCCCGCGTATCCGGGGAGCCCGAAGCGCATCACCACGGGCCCGGGAGCCTCGGCCGAGGAGATCGGCAAGCAGCTTGTCGCCGATTTCAACAAGGGCCACTACGAGATCAACGCGCGCCTGTGGTCGCCCAGGCTCGTGTGCATCGAGGGCGGGGGGATGGCGTGGCACGGCATGAAGAACGTCGAGGCCAAGAACAAGTTCTGGAACGCGGGGAACATCGTCCACGGCGCCTCGGCCGAGGGTCCCTTCGTCGGCTCCACGGGCTTTGCCGTGAAGTTCAGGATGGACGTCGAGGACAAGTCCAGCGGGCGGCGCACGATCATGGAAGAGGTCGGCGTCTACACCGTCAAGAACGGCAAGATCGTGCAGGAGGAGTTCATGTACGGCTCGGTCATGCCGGCCGAGGAGCCCCTGCCGAAGGTGATGAGCGGACTCTGACCCCGCCGCGGGACCTACCGGCCGGAGATGCGGCGGCGCTGCATCTCGCCGAGCACGGCCCCGATCGCCTGCTGGATGGCCAGATCGAGCTTGTCGTTCACGATGAAGCGGTCGTACACGCCGCAGGACTTGGCCTGCTCGATCTCGCGCTTGGCCTCGGCGAAGCGCCGCTGGATCTCGTCTTCCCCCTCGCGCTTGCGGGCCCGGAGGCGCTCCAGCAGGACCTCGTTGCTCGGGGGCTCCACAAAGATGCCGAACGCCTCGGGCATGTGGTGCTTGACCTTGATGGCCCCGACCACGTCGATCTCGAGGATCACCAGCCGGCCGCGGGCGAGCTGCTCCTGCACCCACGCCTTGGGGGTGCCGTATTTCTTGCCGAAGAGGTTGACCCACTCGAGGAACGCATCCTCCTGGATCATCCGCTCGAACGTCGCATCGTCCACGAAGTGGTAGTCCACGCCGTCGGTGTCGGTCGCCCGGCGGGCCCGCGTGGTCGCCGAGACGCTGAAGACCGCGCCGGGGATGGACCGCTCCACCGCCCGCGTGATGGTCGTCTTGCCGACCCCCGACGGGCCGCTGATGATGAGCAGCATGCCATCGTCGGTGTCGGTTGGAAGGCGTTTTCTCTCCTGCTCCGTCATAGGCCCACAGCGTAGACGCACGCGGGTGGGGGGTGGCACGGGCGGTTGGCCCGCCCGTGGTGTCGGAACCATGTCTTACGACAACCGCATGCCGCCGGTCGCGCGGCACGCTTCCGCTACACTCCGCCGTGCCCGCAACACACACCCGCCCCGTGCCCACGCGCCCCGCCAACTCCAACGCACTCGATCCCGCCTGGGTCCGCGCCTACCAGGGGCGTTTCGTCGTGTTCGAGGGCCCGGACGGCTCGGGCAAGTCCACGCAGTTCCGCCGGCTCTCCGATCTGGCCAAGCAGCAGGGCGTGAAGATCTTCGAGGTCCGCGAGCCCGGGGGCACGCCCGTGGGCGAGCGCATCCGCCAGCACATCGTGCTCGCCAAGGCGGATGAGGGGCTCGAGATGTCCGTCCGCTGCGAGATGCTCCTGTACATGGCCTCGCGCGCCGAGCTCGTCGAGAAGAAGATTCTTCCCGCGCTCCGGCGCGGCGAGATGGTGCTCGCCGATCGCTACGTCGCCTCGACGCTCGCCTACCAGGGGGCGGCGGGCGGGCTGCCGGATGCGGACATCTCCGCCGTCGCGCGGATCGCCACGCGCAACGTCATGCCCGATCTCTACGTCATCTTCGACATCGACGAGGTGGCCGCCGCGAAGCGGCTCTCGCCCCTGCTGGACCGCATGGAGGCCAAGGGGGCGGCGTTCCACAGGAAGGTCCGGGAGGGGTATCTCCGGCAGGCGAGGCAGGACCCGGCGCGGTACGCGGTGGTGGATGCCAGCAAGGGGCAGGACGAGGTGTGGGCGAGCGTGCAGAACGCGATGGCCGCGAAGGCCGCCACCCTCGGACCGCTGCGCACCAAATCCTCGTAGGCAGTCAAAACGGCTTGCGTTCGCTCAAAGACCCGGTAATTTGGGGTGTGGGGTCGTGTTCCGGAGTCTCGTGATGTCGTTTCACCCGAAGATGTCGTTCGTGCCCGCATTCATCATCGCCGCGGCGGGACTCGCGCCGTGCGTGCACGCCCAGAACACCTGCGATCTCGGCCCGGCCCCCAACCTGGCCGCAGATCTGCCCGACGATTCGTTCACCGACTCGAACGGCGACGGCATCGACGGCATCAGGTGCGGGGCGATCTTCGTCTCCGCGAGCACCGGCGCCGACTCGAACCCCGGCACGATCACGCTCCCGATGAAGACCATCGGCGCGGCGATGCTGGCCGCGCGGCTGTACTACCCGCAGCGGCCCGTGTACGTCGCCAACGGCACGTACAACGAGCAGCTCGTTGTCCCCAGCGGCGCGAGCGTCTACGGCGGCTACACGCCGGGCGCCTGGACGCGATCCAACACGCTCGCGCAGATCAATGGGGGACGGGTGGGCGCGATCATCTCCGACGCGACCCTGCCCGTTCGGCTCGATCGGCTCAACATCGTGGCGGCTCCCGGCATCACGCCGTCCAAGCACTCCGTGGGGCTGGAGATCCGCGATTGCGCGGCGTCCGTGACGCTCAACCGATGCATCGCCAAGGCGAGCGGCGGCGCTCCGGGCGCGCCCGGCGGAAATGGATCCACCGGACCCGCGGGCGGTTCGGGCGGCGCGGGCGGTGCGGGACAGTCGAACTCGTCGGCGGGGGGCGGCGGCGGGGCGGCGGGAACCTCCGCCGCATCTCGACCCGGCGGCGCGGGAGGAATGGGCGGCTACGACTCATCGTCGGGCGCGACCGGCGGCACGGGCGTAGCCGGCACCTCGGGCGGCAACGGCGGGGCATCCGGCGCGTGCCTGGGCGGCGGCGGGCCCACGGCGCCCGGCGGCTTGAACGGTGCGGCCGGCGCGTCGGGTGCAAACGGTGCCGGCGGGGGCAGTTTTCTCGGTGACGGCGGCGACGGGGGCGTCGGCCTGCCCGGCAATGGCGGCGGTGGTGGCGGCGGCGGCGGCGGTGGAAGCGCGGGCTCGTTCTGCAACGCCGATCGGGGCGGCGGCGGTGGCGGCGGCGGTGGT
>DASZWV010000499.1:0-6587 GCA_035546115.1 Phycisphaerales bacterium | reverse complement strand
GAGACTCGGCCAGGTCCGGGACTCGCCCCTTTGGCGGTCGGGCCTTGACGCGTTAGCATCGGGCATGCTCACCACCCGCCCGCCGTCCAAGGTCACCGCCTCCAGCGCCGAACCGGCCGATGGCGCAGCGCCGGAATCCCCCGCCGCGTTCGACGCGGTGCGACTTGCGCACCTGCAGGCGCTCGCCATGAAGTACCCGACGCCCGGCCCGGCGATCTCCGAGGCCGCGGCCCTGCGGGCGACGCTCGACCTTCCCGCGCCCACCGTGCACGTGATCTCCGATATCCACGGCGAGGACGCCAAGCTCCGCCATGTAATCAACAACGCCTCGGGCGCGCTCCGCCTGCTCGTGGACCAGATCCTCGGCGAGCGTCTGCACGGCGCGGAGAAGGACCGCTTCCTCGCCGTGCTCTACTACCCGCGCGAGGCGATCAACCTGTACTCCCGCGAGATCGTCGCGAGCGGCCGCCGCACCGAGTGGGTCTACCAGACGCTCTCGATGCAGTTCGAGATCATCCGCCATCTGCGGGCCCGCGTCCGCCGCGCCGCGTTCGAGAAGCTCCTGCAGCCCGAGTACCGCGAGCTGTTCGTCGAGCTCGGCTCCGGGCAGCGGCCGGACTACATCCGCGCCATGATCGAGGGCCTGGCGCGCTTCGATCGAGACTGGGGCGCCGTGCGCGCCGCGGCCAGGCTCGTGCGGAACCTGTCCTGCGATGAGCTGCTGGTCATCGGCGACCTCGGCGATCGCGGCCCGCGCGCCGACCGCGTGATCGAGACGCTCATGCGCCAGCCCAAGTGCAACGTGCTCTGGGGCAACCACGACATGCTCTGGCTCGGCGCACACCTCGGCCACGAGCCCTGCATGCTCACGCTCCTGCGCTTCAGCCTCCGCTATCGCCGCCTCAGCCAGCTCGAGGAGGGCTACGGCATCATCATGGCCCCGATCGAGCGCCTGGCGCGCGATGTCTACGGCGACGACCCCGCCGAGCGGTTCATGCCCAAGGGCGAGGGCTTCCGCGACACGACCACCGTGGCCCGCATGCAGAAGGCCATCACGATCATGCAGTTCAAGGCCGAGGGGCGGGCCATCCAGCGCCACCCGGAGTGGAACCTCGAGCACCGCCGGCTGCTCCACCGGATCAAGTTCCAGAACGGTCGCGCCGTCAGCGTCGAGATCGACGGCAAGCAGCACCCGATGCTCGACGGTCGTCTTCCCACGCTGCTCCCCGAGGCCACGGGCGGCGACCCCTACGCCTACACCCCCGAAGAGCAGGCCTGCATCGACCGCATGGATGAGAGCTTCATCCGCTCGCACAAGCTGCGCGAGCACATGGACTGGCTCGTCCGCCGCGGCGGCATGTGGACCACCCGCGACGATGTCCTGCTCTTCCACGCCTGCGTCCCCGTCGATGCCGGGGGCAAGCCGCTCGCGCTCAAGGTGGACGGCCAGGAGCGCAGCGGCCGCGACCTGATGGACGCCCTCGGCTCCGTCCTCCGGCGTGCCCACCGCAAGCGCTGGTTCGGCCTCGATGAGGATGCCGATTGGATCTGGTACATGTGGGGCGGCCCGCTCTCGCCGCTGTTCGGCAAGGACAAGCTGGCCACGTTCGAGACGAGCTTCATCGCCGACAAGGAAGCGCAGAAGGAGCACAAGAACCCGTACTTCGAGCTCCTGCACGACCGCGCGTTCGTGGACCGCATCGGCGCCATGTTCGGCGTCCACAGCGGCGTTCTGGTCGTCAACGGCCACGTCCCCGTGAAGGTCGAGAAGGGCGAGCAGCCCGTGAAGCGCGGCGGCAACGCCATCACCATCGACGGCGCCTTCAGCGAGGCCTACGGCGATCGCGGCTACACCCTCGTGCTCCGCCCCGATCGCATCGATCTCGCCGAGCACTCACCCTTCGAGGGCGTCGAGGCCGCCGTTCTGCACGGCGCGGACATCCTGCCCAAGGTCACCACCATTCGCACGTACCCACACGCGCGCACCCTCGGCGAGACCGATCGCGGCGCATCGGTACGGCAATCGATCGGTGATCTCGAAGCGCTCGTACGCGGGTACCAGGAAGGACTCGTGCGGCCCGAGCATTGACCGGGTGCGCGGGCGTCCTTCCCCCTAAGCCAGAACTCAGACGATCCGGACCGGTATCCTCTCGACCACTTTTCCCAGGAGAACCCGTCCATGCGATCCGTCCGAACTCTCGCCCTTTGCTCTTTCGGCTGCCTCGCGCTCCTCGCATCCGCGATGGTCAGTTTCGCGCAGCCCGGCGACCAGCCCCCCGCACCACCCGCAAACACCCCGCGCGATCAGCCCTCCGGCGATCGGCCGAATGGCTTCCGACCCGACGGCGTGCGCGGCCAGCCCGGCGCAGGCCGCCGCGGCGAGGCCGCCAGCGTCCGGCAGGGCATGTCCATGATGAACCGCGCCGTCCGCACCCTCAAGGCGCACATCAGCGACGCCGCGAAGAAGGACGACAACCTCAAGGCGCTCAACGACCTCGAGCGCGGGTGCGTCGCGGCCAAGGGCTCATCGCCCGATCGCGTGCTGAACCGCCTCGACGAGGCCAAGCGAGCGGAGGCAACCACGCAGTTCCGGCGTGCCCTGATCCAAGTCCTCGAGAAAGCCGCCAAGGCCGAGACCGCGGTCATGGACGGCAACAACGCCGAGGCCGCCAAGCTCATCGAGGAGATCGAGAAGCTCCGCGACGACTCGCACAAGGCGCTCGGCGTCCGCGACGACGATGAGGGCCCCGGCCGCGGCGGCGAGGGTCGGCCGCGCGGCGACCGAGGCGGCGATCCCGACGGGCGATAGGCCCCCGCACAAGACCGAATCACAGCGGCCCCGGCGAAGTGCCGGGGCCGCTTTGCTTTTCACGAGGAACGATCGGTCTCAGACCTCGTCCTTGGCCTTGCGACGCATGTCCATCGCGTGGGCCCGCGAGTACTGCTGGATGTCCTTGAACGTGCCGTCGGCCGCGCGAACGGCGTAGAGCTTCTTGCCCTTGCTGGAGTACATGGTCGTTCGGCGGCTCTTCTTGCGGGCCTTCTTCTTGCCGGCCTTCTTCGCGGATTTCTTCGCCTTCTTGCGTGCCTTCTTCGCCATGTGGTTCCTTTCGCTGAGATGGGCGGGGCGCGTCCAGGCCGCGCCCGTTGTGAACAAGCTAGCACACCTTCGGGGTCGAATGCAAGTGCCCGGCGCGCATTTCCGAGGGGCCGATGATCCCCACCATCCGGCCGGTGACGCCGCGATCGCGCCGGTGCGAGAAGAACAGATCGGCATCTCGAACCGTGCAGTGGGGAAGCACGTCGATGCGCTCCGGCGCTACTCCCGCTGCCATGAGCTGCTCTCGCAGTGCGCCCTTGAGATCGACGAACGCCTTCGGAGAGTTCGCATCGGGGCGAACATGCGGCGTCGCGTGCCCGAAACGCTCCCGAAACTCGTCGGCGACCTCCGGGCCCACCTCGAACGCGCTCGCCCCGATGCACGGGCCGATCGCCGCGAGCATCGCGCCGGGCGAAGCCCCCAGCTCCGTCATGGCGCGAACCGCGCCCGCGATGATGTTCGCCACCGTGCCGCGCCAGCCGGCGTGCACCGCCGCGACAATCGCGCCGTCGGAAGAGGCGATGAGCACCGGCGTGCAGTCCGCGACGCGAACCGCGGCGAGCCTGCCCGGGTCGTCGGTGACGATCGCGTCGGCCCTCGGGTCGCGACCGTCCGGCCCGCGTGGAATCGGGGCGTTCGCGCGCACGACCGAGACCGTGTCGCCGTGCACCTGATGGACCTCGACAACGCTCCGTTGCATCAGCCCCTCCGCCGCCGCGGGAATCGCCGCGCCGATCGCACGCGCGAGCAGTTGCCAGTTGCGATCGATGTTCGAGCGCGGATCGCGCAGCGGCGCCGCGAGGTCCCCCGGGTTTCCAAAGTTGAGAGTGGCGAAGGGCCCCGACGAAACGCCGCCAAGGCGGGTGGAAAAGGCGTGCGGAACGCCGATCGAGGCCAGCAGTGGCGAATGCAGCGTCGAGGAAGCAGCGGGCGCGGCGGGCATTGAGCCCACGATATCGAGCAGATCGCGTCCGGCACACCACCCGGTCACGGTGTATGATGGATCTCGATCAGGGGTCGTGATCCGCCTCGGTCGGCGGGGGCGATTCCCAATACAAGGAAACTCACAATGAAACGCGCATTGATCGTGGCAGTGCTGGGCGGAATGGTGGTCGCCTCCGGCTTTGGATGCGAAGAGAAGAAGACCGACACGCTCGGCGACAAGATGAAGCAGGCGGGCAGCGCCGCGGCGGACAAGATGAAGGACGCGGGCAGCGCGATCGCCGACAAGACCAAGGACATGGCCAATGCCGCGACGGACAAGGCGAAGGCCGAGGTCAAGGACCTCATGGACAACATCCAGAAGAAGGTCGATTCGCTCAGCAAGGGCGGCGAGTCGCTCAAGCCCGACCAGAAGGGCGAGTTCGACAAGGCGATGTCCGGCATCAAGTCCACCTGGGACGAAATGTCCAAGGGCTTCGACGGCATGAAGGACAAGAGCGCCGACGCCATGGCCAAGGGCCTCGCCGACCTCAAGGCCAAGGGGCTCGAGCTCATGGACAAGGTCAAGGCAACCGCGGCGAAGTTCAACATCGACCTCGGCTGATCCGGCGCCAATCCGCCGAACGTTCGGCCCGGGCGGGACTCTCCGCCCGGGCGTTTTTCACTGGAGTGTGCGAATACACTTCGCGTCAATCGCGGCGGGGGTGGGTGGTGCACCAGGGGTGCCGGAGCCGTCCGTGTCCAAGAAGTCCAAGTCGGTGGGTGTCCTCAGCCAGTTCAAGTGGGAGCCGCAGCCCAGGGCGGCCGCGCTCGTCGCGAGCATCGTGAGCGATTTCCTCAATCGATGCTCCGAGGCCAAGCAGCTCTCGTACCGCATGCTCACGGAGACGGGCACCCGCTTCATCGACTGGATCGACCACATCCAGATCCCGGTGGATGTCCCCGCGAGCAAGGGGATGCGGAACAGGCTGCTCGAGGTGGGCTACACGCCCGAGTCGCTCCCCGCGCCCTCGGGGTCCGAATGCCTGGTGAACGAGCTCGGCGTCTTCCCCCGCATCGTCCTCGTGGACGGCAAGACGACCCGCGTCGGCCTGAAGGTGGAATACGTGGCCGACTTCCTCGCCGCACACCAGGTGTCGGAGGCGCGCGTGGAGGGCGAGCCGCTCGGCCAGCTCCGCATCGCCCGCGTCGCCAGCGGCAAGAACTGTGAGCTGCTCGTCGTCGGGCGGCACGGCTACCTCGGCTATCTGCCCCCGGTCTTCGATCCGACCGTCGCGATCAAGGCGATGGAGCACCGCGAGAACCTGCGCCGCCGCCGCCGCGACTTCGACGATGATGCCGACGGCTTCCGCGAGGCCCACCGCGTTGTCGATTCGGCGATCGCCGACATCGGGCGCGACTGGACGTGCGACCTCTTCTTCGCCGCCGAGCGCGAGTACTGGATGCGCCGCAACCACGCCGCGCGCGTGCAGCACCGCCGCCAGGAGAAGCTCGGCCTCGGCTGGGCCAACCACGACCACCACACCTACCGCTCCAGCCGCGAGCACTTCCCCAAGCTCATCGCGCTCTGGGAAAAGCTGGGGCTCAAGTGCCGCGAGCGGTTCTACGCCGGGCGCGACGATGAGTGGGGGGCCCAGGTGATGGAGCAGCCCGTCTGCGGCATCATCACCTTCAACGATGTGGACATGAGCCCGGAGGAACTCCTCGGCGACTTCAGCCACGACGGCTTCAAGCGCAAGCCCAAGGAGCTCGGCACCGTCGGCCTGTGGGTCGGCCTGCACGGCGAGGCGGTGCTCCAGGCGGGCATGCACCACCTCGAGGCCATGTTCGACTGGCACGCGCTGGTCACGCAGCTCGAGAAGAAGGCCCACGTCCGCACCATGGACCCCTTCACGACCTTTCCCTATCTGCGCCAGGCCTTCACCGAGGGCGAGCGCTGGCCGGTGAGCGAGAAGCGGATCAAGAAACTTCTCGACGCCAGGCTCATCACCGCCGACCAGGCCGAGAGCTTCCGCCAGGTCGGCGCCATCGGCTCGCACCTGGAGAATCTCGAGCGCAACGACGGCTTCAAGGGCTTCAACCAGGAGGGCGTGAGCGACATCATCGGCCGCACCGACCCGCGCAAACAGATGGCCGAGGGCCGGCGCATCGTCCACGCCAAGGCGTGATGATTGTCGAGCGATGTTCGACCGATCGAGTGGGGACTGGCTCATGCCGCTTGGATCATCACCACCTCGAGACCCGCTGGGAAAGGCGATCGTCCTCGTGTTCCTGACGATTTGGACCCTCGGCGCGGGCGGGATCGCCGCGGCCATGCTCACGGGCGGATTCGCGGCGCAGCACGCCGGCATGCCCGGCGTGGTCTCCGCCGTGCCCTCGCTCATGGCGATCGTGCCCGTCGGCTTTGTGATCATCGGCGTGCTGATGATCATCAAGGTCGTCGCCACGCCCTCGGGCGCGAGCCGTGAGGTGTACCGCGCCGTGGATCCGTCGCAGGCGACCATCATGCCGCGCCCACCCGCCGCGACGGCCTGCCCCGGTTGCG
>DASZWV010000498.1:0-1973 GCA_035546115.1 Phycisphaerales bacterium | reverse complement strand
GGGTGAAGCGCGGGCGTGCCGCACGGGTCACCGGGAGCGTCGAGAAGGGCACGGAGGTCTGAGGAGTCGCGAGGGGCGGCACGATGACGTTCGTCTGGCTGGCCATCGCGATCGGGTTCGAGGTGGGGTGGGCGGTGGCGCTCAAGGTGTCGCGCGGATTCACGGTGCTGTGGCCGTCGGTCGCGACGGTGGTGATGTACCTGCTGAGCGTCGGCTTCCTCGCGCTGGCGACGCGGAAGATGGATGTGGGCGTGGGCTACGCGCTGTGGGCGGGCTCGGGCGTGGCGCTCGTGGCGATGATCGGCATGGCAGTGTTCAAGGAGCCGGCGGGCGCGCTGAGGCTGGCGTCGATCGGGCTGATCCTGCTGGGGATCGCGGGGCTGGGGTGGGCCGAGAGCGGGCAGATCAGCAAATAGCGAAGCAGCGAATGAGCCCAAAGGCGCCGGGCCTTCGTGCCGCCCTCCGGGCACGCCGCGGCGATCATCAGGGGTGCCCGCGCGATGATCGCGACCGCCCCCGCCCTCCCTCCGGGCCTTCGCACGAAGTGCGCACGAAGGTTGCCGGTGGCGCGGCGAGCCGCTTCGGCGAGCAAGCCACCGGTGAGCCGAATCTCCGCGTGCTGCCTTTTCCGGCTCTCCGGCCGATATCCTCCCATCGCATGAGCCACCACGAGATCCCGCTCTCCCGGCCCGACATCACCGATCTGGAGATCGAGATGGTCGTCGCCTCGCTGCGATCCGGGCGATTGTCGATCGGGCCGATGGTGGAGCAGTTCGAGAAGGTCGTGGCGGCTCGGTGCGACCGGCGCGAGGGGGTCGCCGTGAACAGCGGGACATCCGGGCTGCACCTGGCGATGCTGGCGCTCGGCATTCAGCCGGGTGACGAGGTGATCACCACGCCGTTCTCGTTCGTGGCGTCGGCGAACTGCGCGATGTACGTCGGGGCCCGGCCGGTCTTCGCGGACATCTGCCCAAAGACGCTGAACATGGACCCGGAGAAGCTGGAGAGGGCGATCACGCCGCGGACCAGGGCGATCGTCGCGGTGGAGTGCTTCGGAAATCCGGCGCTCATGGAGGAGTACGAGTCGATCGCGGCGGCCCACAACATTCCGCTCATCGAGGACTGCTGCGAGGCGCTCGGGTCTTCGCACGCCGGGCGCAAGGCGGGCAGCTTCGGGGGCCCGGGGGGGATCGGGGTGTTCGCGTTCTATCCGAACAAGCAGATCACCACCGGCGAGGGGGGCGTGATCGTGACGGACGACAAGCGGCTTGCGGACCTCTGCCGGTCGATGCGGAACCAGGGGCGGGCGATCGCGCCCGGGGCCGCATCCTGGCTGGGGCACGAGCGGCTCGGGTACAACTTCCGGATGCCGGAGATGTGCGCGGCCCTCGGCGTGGCCCAGATGCGCCGGCTCGATGACATCATCCAGAAGCGGCAGCGCGTGGCGGGGATGTACATGTCGCGCCTGATGGACAATCACGACGTGATCCTGCCGACGATCCACGAGCGGACGCGGATGTCGTGGTTCGTGTTCGTGGTGCGTCTGGCGGGGACGTACACGCGCGAGGAGCGGGATCGGATCATCGCCGGGCTCCTGCGCCACGACGTCGGGGCCAAGGACTACTTCCCGTGCATCCATTTGCAGCCGTTCTATCGCGACCGGTTCGGCTTCAAGCCGGGGGACTTTCCGATCGCCGAGAGCGTGAGCACGCGGACCATCGCCCTGCCGTTCTACAACGACATGAGCGAGCGCGATGTGGACCACGTGGTGCGGACGCTGGAGCTCATGATCGAGCGAGAGAACATCCGGCGGAAGTGAAGGGGTGGCGGGCGCGCCGGCCCGCACCGGAGCGCGCATGAAAATCCGGGTTGCGCGTGGCGAGCGGGGCTCGATTACACTCTGGCCACAGGAGGCCTGCCCATGACCAGCGTTCTTTCCCGGTGCGCGCTCGCGATGGTGATGGCGTTCGCGC
>DASZWV010000497.1:0-4661 GCA_035546115.1 Phycisphaerales bacterium | reverse complement strand
GTGTACGACGCGCCGCGCTCTCAAACACTCATCTTCGGCGGGTATACGGACGTGGGCAACTCCGAATTCCTCTCGGGCTCGACCTACACGAAGGCCAGTGGCGGTGGGTGGACGCTCGCTTCCAGCGCCGGACCGGATCCTCGTGCATCTGCCCTGATCGCTTGCGACACGCTCCGCCAGCGCGTAGTGCTCTGGGGTGGTGCGCGCCAGACCTTGGCTCTGGGCGTCTTCAGCGACACGTGGGAATGGGACGGAAGTTCCTGGTTCCGCCGCACGCAAAACAACGCATCGCCGCCCTTCATGGCCCCCGCCTTCATGTGCTTCGATCCCGTTCGCGGGGTTTGTGTTCTCCTGGCGAATCCCAACCGCCAGCAGTTGCAGCATTGGGAATGGGATGGCTCCGCCTGGACACAACGCGACGGCGCCGGCTTGCCGGACACATCGCAAACGATGTGGGAGGCCCGCTCGCTGGCGTTCGACCCCATGACGCAGCGGCCGCTGGCGATCCTTCAACCCTACATCAACACCTCGCTCCCGCGACAAACCCTGACGTTCGACGGGACCGCTTGGGTCGCGCTGCCGAGCGATCCCCCGGAAAACCTTCCACAGATCACCTTCGACACGATCCGAAACGTCGGCACTGCCATCGACACGCGGGCCGCCACGGTCTGGGAGTTCGGTCCCGCGGCATCTACGCCCACCATCCCCGCGCCTCCAACAGATCAAACAGGCTGCATCGGTCGATCCGTCACCTTGAGCATCGTCGCCTCCGGCGAACAGCCCCTCGGCCTGCAATGGCGGAAGGGCCGGCTCGCCGGCGGAGCGATGATTCCCATCCCCGGCGCGACCGCGCCCTCCCTCACTTTCGCCTACGCACGAGCCTCCGATGCGGGACGCTACGACTGCATCGTGACCAGCCGCGCAGGCGTTCTCGCGTCCCGCATCATCTCTCCGCAGGCCACGCTTCACATCTGTCCGGCCGACGTCAACTGCGATGGAATGGTCACTTCCCAGGACGTATTCGACTTCGTCACTTACTGGTTCGCCGGATGCACCGGCCAACCCGGAGCAACCTGCCACGCATTTACCTGCGACGTTGACGGCGTCCCCGGGCTCTCGCCTGTTGACCTGCTGACGTTCCTGAACCAGTGGTTTGCCGGTTGCTGACCCGACGTCGGCCTACGCCCGCTGCGTCACCCCAAGCTCTTCCTCGGCCACATCCGCCTCCGGCTGATCGCCGATCGTCTTCGCCGGATGACCATGCAGCTTCCGCTCGCCGCTCCCCGCGTGGGCGCTCCGCTCGTGCGTCGCCGCGTTGCGCCCATCGTCCGTCACGCGATACGTCATCCCGATCGTCGTCTCCGGCTCGCCGAGGATCAGCCGATTGGCCAGCTCCACGCCCTGCATCAGCGTGTGGTCGGTGTTCGAAACCTCGTACTTCCACATGCCAAACCGGCCGCGGCTGTAGATCCCCATCTCCTCCAAACGCGGGATCACCACTCCGAGAATCTCGTCCCGATCCACCGTCGGCGTCGGATACGAATAGTCCGCGTAGTAGCACCACCGGCTCACGATGCTCGCCCGCTCCCCCGGCTCCAGCAGCCCCGCGTTCTCCAGCCCCGTGATGCACTGCTCGATCACCGCATCGTTGTCCACCCCCTCGCGCCCCGGAGTCGGCTTGAACGCGCTCTCGCTCACCTCGCACAAGAGCGAGTAGTAGTTGTCCTTGTCCGGCGTCATATGCGGCGAATAGTTGCTCAGATACGTCACCCTGTAGAACGGACAGTTCTCCTCCGGAAAGTACATCCAGCTCTTGGTGTCCGGCGTCCCGCCCCCCGGCCTCCGGCTCCTGAGCCCGATCCCCACCATGTACCCCGACGAGTGCTTCAACCGGCACGCGGTCTCCGCGAGCTCCGCCAGCGGCGCCCGCTCTGACCGCAGAACGTCGCGGCACAGCACATCCACCGGCATCGCGCTCACGAGAATGTCGTATTTCTCGCTCGTCCCATCCGCAAAGTGCACAACCCTCCGGTCCACATCCACCATCCGCACCGTCTTGTTCAAACGAATGTGCCCGCCCTGGGTACCGCCACGCTCCGCGTGGCGTTGGTCGGTTTCTGATTCGTCACCACGCGGAGCGTGGTGGTACCCAAGCACCCGCTCGAACCGCTTGTAGAACTCTCCCGTCCCCCCGCGCAGCGGAAACTTGAACTGGTTGTTCGGCCCCCACCCGAAGTCATCCGCCCCCAGGATCACGTTCTTCAGCGCCCGCTCGACGTCGATCACCGCCACCCGCTCCCCGATCCACGTCTTGTTCATCATCTCCGGCGGGTGCGCCCACACCTTGAAGTTGTACGGACGCATGAAGTGCTTGGCGATCCCCTCGCCGAACACCGCATCGATGAACTCGCCGAAGTTCCTCGCCGCGCTCGGCGAGGGCACCTTCCCCTTCCCGCCCTGCGCCTTGATCAACCCCGCCAGGCACTCGTACGCGGCCTGCTTCGGCAGATACCGGATGTTGTTCTGGAACGGATACGGCACCCACGTGTCGTACATCCGCACCCACGACTCACGGTTGTTCAGCGTGAACTCGTCCCCCATCAACTTGTCGAACACCTGGTCGTAGTACTTGTAGTGGCTGAACATCACGTGCCCGCCGATGTCCCACGTGAACCCCTTCGGGTCCGTGAAACTGTGCGCAAGCCCGCCGATGTAGGGGTGACGCTCAAAAATCCCAAAATTTTTGTGCCCCAGCTCCAGGAGCCTGTAGCCGCACCCGAGGCCCGTCGGACCAGCGCCGATGATGACAACTTTGGGGCCGTCCGACATGGCGGAAACCGTCCTCCTCGACTCAAAAACAGGCGTGCCGGATCACCCCCGAGACCCCTCGCTCGGGGGGTCAGAGGATAGCTCCCAAGTCTCGGTGGCACCAAGACTTGTCGTCAATCAATCACCCCGAACCTGGTGGGTCGGCACCCCAAACTTCTTGCCCCCCCATATTCAAGGATGTTGCTCAGTTTCGCCGACCTTCTCCCTCATTCTGGTTCCCCGCCCCGACGCGCGGAACGGCTCGGACAGGCCGAATTGTTTGACAGGGAAACAATCCACCCTCCTTTGGCGGTTGCCTCCGCCACCGATTGTGGTGCCTACTCTGTCCTCAGCAGGGCTTCATCCTGCACCCACACCGGGGGATGCACCTTCCCGACGTCCCCCCCTCGTTTGTTCATCCAACTTCGTGGTCGGCCATTCCGTGACGAAAGGCCAGTTGAGGAGGACGCTCGCTCATGTCCATCACGGCACGAGACAGCTCGCAGGCCCTCAGGGCGGTCGTCAAGGTTGCTGAGAACATCTGTTCCCTTCCCGCTGTCGCGACTCAGGACTGGTGCGACCGCGCCGCCGCGGCGCTGCTCCCGATCGCACAGCCCGCCGTCGCCGTCACCATGATCGGCCAGATCGACGAGCGCGGCGGGATCGTCCGCCAAGAGGCCACCGGCGTCGCCGGTGTCTACATCGCCGAGGTCACCACCCAGGTCGGCCGCCAGCACTCGGCCCCCAGCGCCATCAACATCGATCCCAACGACGCCAACCTCGTCCAGGTGCGCACCAATCTCGCCCAGGCGAAGGAACTCCACTGGTCCGCCGGCCACCTCGCCCCCGGCCAGGTCAAGGCCCTCCCCGCCGATCGTGTCGGCATCCACCTCCTCGACAACGGCCACCCCGTCTCCAAGCGCTGGTCCGCGTATCGCCTGCAGGGCCTCCTGCTCGGCGCCGCCTCCATCGGCCCCGCCGGCCGCGTCGTCATCGTCGAGATGGCCAGCTCCAACGTCCCCCTCGGAGACGCCGAGGCCGCCGAGATGGAGGCCGTCCTCCCGCTCCTGGCACGACGCGCCGTCATGGCCATCGGACCCGACCCCAGCGAGGCCGCGGCCTGGCTCACCGCCCGCGAGCAGGTCATCCTCCAGCACCTCCTCCTCGGCAAGAGCGTGCGCGAGATCGCCGAAGAGCTCGGCCGCTCCCCGCACACCGTCCACGACCACGTCAAGAGCCTGCACCGCAAGCTCGGCGCGAACAGCCGCGGCGAGCTCGTCGCCCGCGCCCTCGGCTACAGCGAGATGATGGCCAAGACCGCCGAGAAGGCGCCCGGCGAGTCTCCCGCGCCGGCGCAGCAGCCGACCATCCACGTCCGCCCCATCAAGCCCTCCGGCCAGACCGCCTGAGGATGTGCCATGTCGGCGGCGGGTGTATCCTGCGCCGCATGTGGAACACACTCGCAAGGCCCGCGATCGTCTGCGCCCTCGCGCTCGCGAGCGCACTCGGCGGATGCACCCGCACCGCGCACGACTCCCTCGACGGCGCGATGACCGCGAGCGCGCCCGCCCCCGTCCTCATCCAGCCCGGCGAGTACGAGCGCGTCTTCAACCAGGCCAAGGACGACCTGCGCGGCCTCGGCTTCATCCTCGACCGGGTCGACGCCCAGCTCGGCGTCATCACCACCATGCCCAAGGGCTCCGGCGGCATCCTCACCCCGTGGGACCAGGAGCAGTCCGGCATCGACGACCGCCTCGAGGACGCCGTCCAGAAGCACCGCCGCGTCGTCCGCATCGACTTTTCCCCCGTGAAGACCGCCGGCCAGCCCGGCGACGAACTCGCCGACCTCCGCA